>QHVX01000189.1 GCA_003222375.1 Acidobacteriota bacterium | reverse complement strand
TGAGCGAGATCGGAATCGCGACGACCGGGATGATGAGTCCTCGGACCGATCCGAGGAAGAGGAAGATGACGATGATGACGATGACCAGCGTCTCGGCGAGCGTCTTCAAGACTTCGTCGATCGCGCTTTGGATGTATTCCGACGAGTCGTATGGAACTCCGACCTTCATGCCGGCCGGCAACTGCGCCTGAATCTCAGGCACGGCGGCCCGTACGTTCTTCATCACGTCCAGCGTGTTGGCGGTCGGCAGCGTGTAGATGCCGATGAACACCGCCGTCTCGTTATTGAAGCGGACTTCCTGGTCATAGGTCTCGGCGCCGAGCTGCACGTCGGCGATGTCTCCGAGACGCACGACCGTGCCGTTGACCTCTTTCACGACGAGCTGCCTGAACTCACTGGTCGTCTGCAGATTCGTATTCGCGACCAGGTTGATCGACGTCATCGTTCCTCGGGTGCGCCCGAGCGTCGACAAGTAGTTGTTCTGCGCCAGCGCATCGCGAACTGCGGAAGGCGAGATGCCGAGAGCGGCCATCTTCTCCGGCTTCAGCCAAACGCGCATCGCGAATGTGCGGTCGCCGAAGATTTGCGCGCGCTGCACGCCGCTGATTGCGCTCAGCTTGGGCTGCACGACGCGGACGATGTAGTCCGTGATCTGGTTTTGATCGAGATCCTTCGAAGAGAATCCGAGGTAGGCCGCTGCCACGCCCGACGAATCGCTGGTCTGCAGATCGATGATCGGCGCTTCCGCTTCCGGCGGGAGTTGATTGCGCACCTGCGCGACCTTCGACTGAATCTGGGTGAGGGCCGCGTTCGTGTCGTAGTTCAGCTTCAGATGAACCGTGATCGTGCTGACGCCCTGCGAGCTCGAAGATTCGAGGAAGTCGATGCCGTCGGCACCGGCAATCACGCGCTCCAGCGGCTCGGTGATGAATCCTCGGACGAGGTCGGCGTTCGCGCCGACGTAGACCGTCGTCACGACCACGTTTGCCATGTCGCTGCGCGGGTATTGCCGCACGCTGAGCGATCGGATCGATTGCAACCCGGCGATGAGAATCACCAGGTTGACGACCATCGCGAGGACGGGGCGCTTGATGAAGAGATCTGTAAGCTTCACGGACTAACTATTCTCCGGATTCGGCTTCGGGTTATTTCCCGGTTGAATCGAATTGTTGACCGTCACCGCGGCGCCGGGACGCAGCTTGAACACTCCCGACGTCACGACTTCCTCGCCCGGCTTCAAGCCGGTGAGCACTGCCACCTGATCGCCGCGCGTCGGACCGAGTTTCACGAACTGCTGTCGAACGCCGCGGTAGCTTCCCTTCGGGCCCTTTACGTCCTCGACGACGAAGATCGAATCGCCGAACGGCGCGTAGCTGACCGCCGAGGCCGGAAGCGGAATGACTGTCAGCTTCGTGCCGTGGGCGAGTTGCGCCTGAACGAACATTCCCGGCCGCATCTTGCCGTCGCTATTGTCGAAGATCGCCTGCACGCGCGCGTTTCGCGTCGCTTCGTCGATGACGGAGTCGAATGCCGAGATCCGTCCGGCTTCGCTCTTTCCGAGTGCATCGGACGTCACTTCGATCGGAGCGCCGACTCGTACTGACGCCATGTCCTGCTGCGGCACGTTGAAGTTGACGTATGCCGGACGGAGGGACTGCAGCGACACGATCGGCGTGCCGCTCGACAGATACTGTCCGAGGTTGATGAGGCGGATACCGAGGACGCCGGAGAATGGAGCGCGAATCGTTTTGCGCTCGATCGTCGCGCGGATCTCGCCGACGCGCGCCCCAGCCTGTTTGTATTCCGCGGCGGCCTCATCCAGCGCCTGCTGCGCGGCGATTCCTTTCGCAAAGAGGCCCTGCGTGCGATCGAGCGCCAGCTTCGAAAGGTCGCGCTGCGATTGCGCCGCCACGAGTTGCGCGCGCTCTTGCTTCGTATCGAGCCGCACGAGGACGTCGCCTTGGTTCACCGACTGCCCGGAAGTGAAATCGATTTGCGAGACGAGACCGGGCAGATCCGCGCTGACGGTCACACCATTGACCGCGGCAACGCTGCCGATCGCGCTCATCGTCGAATTCCAATATTCCTGGTTCGCGATGATCGTGGTGACCGCCTCGGGCGGGGGTTGATAGTTCGCGCCCTGCGCCATGGCAGCCTTGATCTGGAAAAACTTGAACCCGCCGATGAGCACGATGAACGCGAACACCGCCAGGAGCATGAAAAACATTCGTTTCTTCATAAGCCTCGAAAGATTACAACCCGCGAACACGGGTCAGCGTTACGGTATGAAAACAGGAAATCTACACGGCGTAGAGAGCTTGGTTTAGATCTTGGACTCTGCCGTTCGAGTTCCAAACTCTCCGCAACGGCCTCGCATTCCTTCGCGGAACTTTTCGCGCTCCTCGGGAGTCATTTGCTCCCACCGCTCCATCATCCGACGCCGCCAGTGAGACCGCCCCCAACCACCACGAAATCCAAATCCAAACAGAATCTTGCTCAGAATAAGTAAGCCTAACGCCTGCCAGTACGTGATCGGATGCCAGCCGACAGCAGACGGCAGGATCCAGTTCCACAGCTGCATGACCACGAAGCCCGCAACCGCGACGAACAGCAGCGCGATGACAGCGCACTTCGCAATTCCCAATCTCATTTTGAAAACTCCTTGTAGATCTGCTGCAGCCGCTTGCGCAGATGCAGGACCGCATAGTGTTTGCGCGACAGCAATGTGTTCACGCTGACACCAGTTTCCTCCGCGATTTCCTTGAAACTCCGGCCGCGCAGCTCGTGGGCCACAAACGCCTCACGCTGCTCGTCGGGAAGCTCGTCGAGCGCGGCGTCGATCTCGTCGAGCAGAACCGTGCGCGCGTACGCCGCTTCCGGTCCCTCTTCCGGCGAAGGAAGGAGATCGTCGAGCGTCAGCCACTCCTCGTTTGTTAACATCACCGGCTTCTTTTTGCGAAAAAGATCGATGATTCGATTGGTCGCGACGCGATACAACCACGCCGTCACCTGCTCGAGTGGCTGCATGAGCCGCGACGCCTCCACCAGCTCATAGAAGACTTCCTGCAGGATGTCTTCGGCGTCGCCGGGGTCGGGGACGCGCCTGCGGATGAAGTTGCGGAGCCGGCCACGCTCGCGCTCGACGGTTTCCGCGATCCGTCGGTTTTGTTCGAGAGCAATTGCCTCCATCATTGGCTATAACGTTCCCTGGCCGTCGATATTTTTACGGTGCTTTCTTCGTGGGCTTCGTTAGCGCAGTCGCAGCATGCGCAGAGCCGATGCGCCGCGCCTCAATCCTCTGAAAATTCGTCACCCAGGTCTTTCCATCGTCCGCAGATCGGTCGGCGGCCCACGAAAAGCGATCCGGTTGAATGTTGTAGTAGCGGATCCGCCAAATGGACGGCGTGGCAGTGCCGACGCCGAACTTCTGCTCGATCCGCATCTCATCGCCTTCGCGATGCCCGGTGCCGAAGTTCTGCAGACCCGATGCGCCGTCCGTGGACACAAGCTCCCACTGATTCCTGCGTCCGTTGTAGGCGCGCAACGTCCGCGTCACGTAGTTCGCGCCGTCACCGGCGACGGCCCGGTACTCGTCGAGAATCGGTCCGCCGTCACCCACCCGCACAGCGCTCCAAAAGCCGCTGAACTTTCCGTATTGCTTGCTGTCGGCGGTGAATTCCCAGTCGCCCAGGAGATAGTCGAAATCCTTGTCGTGGGATTGCGCGAAAAGCGGCGCAGCCGCTAAGAGAGCAATGATGGCCATACGCATGATTCTCATTGTGATTTCCTCTCAGTCGAGATGCATTCAGTAGTCGCCGGATGGGCAGTGAAAGCGGTAAATGCGGCGGTGACAACGACGAACGGCCGGCACTCTATGACTTCCGCCGAAAAAGATACCCGAGAAGAATGATCGCCAGAAGATCGCCGAACCCTTGAGGCGCGAGCGTGGCAAATCGCGTCCGCGCAGGAACGAACATCGCGTCCACAGCGAAGATGGGGATGCCGAGGATGCAAAGCGGAATGGCAGCAGCCCATAAAGCCCACGCCTCTCCACGCCGCAGCGGAATCAAACAAATGACGATTTCGACGCACACGAGCGCCGTGATGCTGAGCGCGCCCGCGAGAAGATGCCTGCCCGTGCGAGATGTCAG
>QHVX01000196.1 GCA_003222375.1 Acidobacteriota bacterium | reverse complement strand
TCGACTGATCCTCGATGGCCTTGAAGGCATGGAGCGCCTGCGCGTACTCGTTGCTGAAAAACTCGAAGTTCTGCCGCGCCTCGTCGGATCGTTCGTCGGATTTTTCGTCGGTCATGGTTGCGCCAGCGCGTGGAGATCGGTCGTGTTGCGAACGACCCCGGAGCGAACAACGTATCGGATTCTACGGAAGTTCGCGACATCGAGCGATGGGTCGGTTGCCGTGAGGACGAGGTCGGCATCCTTCCCCTTCTCGATTGTTCCAACGTGTTTGTCGAGTCCCATCGCGCGGCTGGCCGTGGCGGTCGAGGCGACGATGACCTGCATCGGCGTCATTCCCGAGGCCTGCATGGCCTCCATTTCGGCATAAATCGCAGGACCGTGGAGCGTCAGCGGATTCCCGGCGTCGGTCCCGGTCGCGATCGGAATGCCGGCATTGACGAGCGTCCTGAGGTTCGCGCGCGTGACGCGGCGAAAACGTTCCGCACGTTGTTCGCGCGCCGCCATCCGACTGGGGTCGACGAGGGACGGATCGACGGTGGCGGTTTCGGCGACCTTCGCGAGCGTCTCGCGATCGACGCAGCCGTTCGGGTCGTCGACTGCCGGCGCCTTGCGATCGACGACGCCGTGATACATCCGGACGTAGCCGTCGATAACCGTCAGCGTCGGAATGAGAATCGTCCCGTTTTTCTTCGCGAGGTCGAGGAACTCCTGATCGACGGGAACGTCCTCGACGCTGTGGACCAGAACGTTGGCGCCGGCTCGCAGCGCGGCCTTCGCTTCTGTTAGGCCGGTAGCATGAACGATAAGCGGAAGCTTATATTTCCGCGCTTCTTCACCGGCGGCCATCACCGCCGGCGCCGACGACTCCACGGGAAGCTGTTGATTGACGATGAACCACACCTTCACCGCTTTCGAACCTTGCGATGCGAGATAGCGCACTCCATTCCGCGCCGACTCGGCATCCTTCAGAACGATGAACTGCCGCTCGGCCGGGAGATTCAACCAGTGATCGAGCGTCGACATCAGCGGACCTGCCGCCACGACGTGCGGCACGCGCGTGTCGTTCTCGAATCGATCGTGGAGGTGCATCGTCCACGGATAGCCGCCGACGTCGAAGACCGATGTGACGCCCGAGCAGACGTACGACTTTCCGTAGCGTTCGGGATGGATCTTCAAATCGGCCTCGAGATCCTCGTACGGATGCTTTGCGCGCACATCGAGCGAGTCCGGCCGCCCATCCGCCCACCCGGTCTGCGAAAAATGAACATGCGCGTCGATGAGGCCGGGCGTGATCCACATTCCGCTCACGTTCGTGACGTCGATGCCTTCGGGCACGGGACATTGCGCCGCTGTTCCCGCGCAATCGATCTTGCCGTCGCGCAGGATGACGTTCGCGTTCGCGACCGGAGCGCTGCCGCGGCCGTCGATCAACGTCGCGCCGGCCAGCGCGCGCGGCGGGGCGGGCGTGCCGGGCGGGGCGTCGACCGCGCCGGTCACGGCGATCTTCCATCCGTCGGGCGTTTTCACGAAGAGGCGCTCAGAGATCCCGGAGTGCTCGTCGGCGCCCGTGTAGCGGACGCGATAGCGATAAGTGCCGTAAACGAGACCCGGCTGCAATTGCGTGAGATGGATGTCGCTGGCTTCGATGGCATCGGGCCACGGACCGCGCGCCTTCGCGAATTCGTCGTAGCCGGTTGTGAATCCGGTCGGACCGCCGCGCACGAGCAGCGGCGAGTGCAGGTAGTAAGAAAGATAGGCGTCGAGATTCCGCTGCCTGATCGCGTTGATGTTGGCGTCGAAGACCGCCCGCGCGGCGGCGATGTCGTCGCTTTGTGCAAAAGCCGGCAAGGCGATCATCAGAAGGGCCACCGCAATTCGCTGCATCGGCACATTGTAGAATGCCGCGATTCCACCAATGCCGGACGAACAGCGTCGCTACGCCGAACGGATCACGCTGAAACAGCCGATCGCGGCGATGATCGCCGACATGGAGGTCCGAATCGTCGAAATCAGCCTCATCGGCGGGCGCATCGAGCACCTCGGCCGATTGAACATGAATTCCACCGTCACGCTGCAATTCCGGTGGCAAAACGAGAATGTCAAGCTGAAGGCGAAGATCTCGCGCACCGAGATGCGTCCGATCGGTGGACGATTTCGCGAACAAATTCGAGGAATCTCCCGTCGTGCTGCAGCGGATCGTGGCAAGCTTCATCGAGCCAGAGGACCTTCCCGTCCCGGAACCGCCGAAGCCTCAGCCGGCGAAGCCCCAGCCAGCGAAGCCCCAGCCAGCGAAGCAGAAAGCGCCGATCTCAACCGCGCCCGCCCCATTTCTTCCCGATCTCGACGAAGTCGAAGAGATCAGCGCCGATTCCGAAGTGATGCCCTACGTCAAATGCGCGTGGGTCGAGGAGCACTGGGTCAAAGAACGCACGCGCGATCCGAAGCAGCCGATGCAGGGCTTCACGATGATCGCTCCTGATTCGGAAGAAGAGATCGACGCCTTCTGCAAAACCTTCGAGGTCGCCGATCCCGAGACGCAGCGCATGATCCGGCTATCGTTCGAGCTCGGCATCGCGAAAGATCGGCAGCGGTGATGCATGTCAATAACGCGGAGGTAGCCATGGCAACCGAAACGGCAACTTCGATTCAATGGAGTGAGGACGTCGACAAAGCGCTGGCGGAATCAAAGAAAACGAACAAACCGCTTCTTCTCGATTTCACCGCCGCGCCGATGTGAAGCGGATGCGCTCGGCTGGAAGCCGAGGTTTATCCCGATCCGCAGGTGACGACGTTCATCATCAACAACCTCGTTCCGGTTCGACTGCACGTCAAAAAACATCCGGAGGCCATGGAGCGCTTCGGCGTGAACTGGACGCCAACGGTGCTCATCTCTGACGGCGAAGGCAAGGAGCATCATCGAATCGAGGGCTTCCTGCCGACGCCCGAATTCCTGGGTCAACTCCAGCTCGGTTTGGGTCATGCGCAATTCAATCGGAAGAATTTCGCGGACGCCGAGCGGCAATTCCGCGATGTGGTCGAGAAACTCCCCGGCACCGAGGCTGCCGCCGAGGCGATGTACTGGGCCGGCGTTTCGCGCTACAAAGCGACCAACGATGCGAGCGCGCTCAAAGCCACTGCACAGGCATTCAAAGATCGATTCCAAAACTCGATCTGGGCGAAGAAGGCCTCAATCTGGGGATGAGCCTCGAATTGGCGTCATCTCCGACACGCACGGTCTGATCCGCCCGGAAGCGCTGCAGGCGCTGGCCGGGGTCGACGCGATTCTTCACGCCGGCGACATCGGTGGCCAACACGTGATCGACGCACTGCGCGCGATCGCGCCGGTCACTTTCGTGCACGGCAACAACGACGATTCCGACGGCTACGAAATCGCGCGCGTCAACATTGGCGATCTCCGAATTCTGTTGACGCACATCTTTCGACCGGAGCTGTTGCAGCAGGATGCCGACGTCATCGTCTTCGGTCACAGCCACAAGCCGCACAATGAGGTCGTCGATGGAGTGCTTTTGTTCAATCCCGGCAGCGCCGGCCCGCGGCGATTCAAGCTGCCAATCATGGTCGGCATGATCGAGGGAAAGCAGGCCTACCACGTCGCGCTGCGGCTGACGCGAAAAATCAGGTAACGAAAACCGCGCGGCGGGAACTGCTGCGATAATCGCCGCGCATGCCCTTCCTGGAGGCGCGCAGCCTTTCGAAGACGTATCGCGACGCCGAGGTGCCGGTCCAGGTATTCGAAAATTTGAATCTCGACGTGCAGCGCGGCGAAATGCTGGCCATCGTCGGACCGTCAGGGATCGGCAAGTCGACATTGTTACACCTGTTAGGCGGACTCGATCGCCCCGATTCCGGCACCATTCGCGTGGAAGACACGTACGTCACCGACATGTCGAACGACGCTCTCGCGAAGTTCAGAAATCGCAACGTCGGGTTCGTCTTTCAGTTTCATCATCTGCTTCCCGAGTTCACAGCCACCGAGAACGTTGCCATGCCGGGCTGGATCGGAAGAATCGGCCGGGACGCGGCGCTCAACAAGGCATCGGCGCTGCTGTCGGAGCTCGGGTTGGAACCGCGAAGCCGTCACTTTCCGAACCAGCTTTCGGGCGGAGAACAGCAGCGCGTGGCTATCGCGCGCGCGTTGCTCACCGATCCGCAAATTTTTCTCGCCGATGAGCCGACCGGCAATCTTGACCTCGAAACCAGCGCGCGAGTTTTCGATTTGATGCGCGTCTGCCACTCAAAGCGCGGCCTGACCTCGGTCATCGTCACGCACAACCCCGAACTTGCGGCCCGTTGCGACCGCGTCTTCGAAATGAAGTAACTTAACGATGAACGATGAGCGATGAACGATGAACAAGACCCGAGCGCTCATCGTTCATCTTTCATCGTTCATCGTTCTCCTGCCACTGCTCGCGTTCGGCGAGCAAAAGCCTCCCGTCCCGCCGATCGGCGAGACGATCGAGGTTTCACTCGTGAACCTCGATGTCTTCGTCACCGACAAAACAGGGCAGCGCGTCCACGGTTTGACAAAAGACGACTTCGAGATTCTGGAGAACGGCGTCAGGCAGCCGGTCACGAATTTCGCGGAGTACACACACGAATCGACGTTGACGCTGCAGACGCCTGCAACGCCGGTTGCCGCTCCGGCCCCGCGACAGAAGCGAACGATCGTCGTCTTCGTCGAGCGCATCTCCCTCCCGCCCTTCCGCACCGATCCGTTCTTCGCGTCGATGAAGAAACTGCTGCACGACGCAATCCGCCCTGGCGATCGCGCCATGATCGTCACCTGGGATCGCGGCGTCCTGGTGACGCAGCAGAGCTTCACGGAGTCGCTTCCCGCTCTCGATCGCGCGGTCGACACCGTCGCCAAACTCTCGTCGCAGCCGATGCAGGACACCCGTGCCGACATGCGCTTCATGATCGAATTCGCGCGCAGTTTCGACGATGCGGCGGCGGCCGCCGGAATGTCAACAGACGCCGACGGCCTCGCCATGATGGAAACGGATTTTTTCGCGCAGATCGAGAAGACATCGCAGATCCAGATGGTGCGCACGCTCAACGCACTGATTCGCTCGATCGCTGCCGACGAGGGAAAGAAGATCCTGCTCCTGGTGACACATCGTCTCTCGCGCGAGGCCGGAGCCGAGACGTATTGGCAGACCATCCCATCGATGGAGCGTCACCTGCCGCTCGAAAAAAAAGCTGCGATGGACATGAGCACATACCTCAAGTCAATCGACGATACCGCCAACGCGAACGGCGTCACGATGTACCCGATGTTCCCGGAAGGTCTCGAAACGACCGTGACAGACGCCTCCGAGGCCGACACGGTCAGGAACGTTGACTTCAGGCGACTCAACAACGAAATGCATGCGCTCCGCGAGATCGCGGAGGAAACCGGCGGCCTGACTGCGGCGGGCACCGATGTCACCAGGCTGCTGCCACGCGTCGCTGAGGATCTCGATTCGTATTACTCGCTCGCCTATCGCGTTCGCAACACCGGAGCGGACAAGGCGCGCAAGATCGTCGTCAGGACGAAAGATCGGTCGCTGACGGTGCGATCGCGGCGCGAATTCATGGAAAAGTCGGACACGACTCGGATGGAGGATCGCGTCATCGCGGCACTGTTCAGCAATCCACCCTCCCCCGGATTTGCGCTCAACGTCGTGGTCGGAGTCCCGCGCCCGCGCGGGAAAGAATTCACGCTTCCGCTCACGATTAACGTCCCGATCGGCGTGCTCACCCAGTTGCGCGACGGCCGGCAGTACGCAGGTGCATTCTCGGTGTATTTCGCATGGGGCGGGAGGCTGGGCGGCCTCAGCGACACATCACACGAAACGAAGAACTACGCCATTCCAGCAGAGGAGATCGATAAGGCGCGCGCTTCCGGTCACCTCACCTATCAGATCCAACTGGCGATCGATCGGAAGACCGAGCGAATCGCCTTTGGTGTTGTCGACGAAATCTCCAAGGACTTCGCGTTGCGGCTCATGCCCCTGCGTCGCTGACGATCGGAAAGATTTACTGATCGCGCAACGTTCTTCAAGCAGCGGTAGAATTGATTCGGCCCATGTTCGAGAAATACAACGAAAAAGCTCGCCGCGCACTCTTCTTCGCCCGCTATGAAGCGTCGAAACTCGGATCGCGGGTCATCGAATCCGAACACATTCTTCTGGGCGTGCTCCGCGAAGGCGAAGAAATCATCAAGGAGATCTTCTCCCGCTTCAACGTCAAGCCGGAGCAGATCCGCCGCGAGGTCGAGGGCGACCGGCTCTTCGTCGACCGCATCTCTTCTTCGGCCGAGCTGCCGTTGTCCGAAGAATCGAAAAAGATCCTCGCCTACGCCGCGCATGAAGCGGAGTCGATGCTGCACCAGTACGTCGGCACCGAACATCTGCTGATCGGAATCCTGCGCGTCGAGTCGTCGACCGCCGCCCGCATCCTCACTGCAAAAGGCCTGAACGTCTACGGCGTTCGCGAAGAGACAATCTCGATTCTCAAAGAGCGCGAAGCCGACAAGCAGAAGAAAGAGCTCCCCTTCCTCGCCGAATACGCGCGCGATCTCACGCAGATGGCGCACCAGGCGCAGTTCGATCCGCTGATCGGACGCGAAAAGGAAGTGGAGCGCATCATCCAGATCCTCTCCCGCCGCACGAAGAACAATCCGATCCTGTTAGGCGAGCCCGGCGTCGGCAAGACGGCCATCGTGGAAGGACTGGCGCAGCGTATCGTCGACGGCAACGTGCCGCTGTTCATCGCGAACAAGCGGATCCTGTCGCTCGATCTCTCGCTGATCGTCGCCGG
>QHVX01000195.1 GCA_003222375.1 Acidobacteriota bacterium | reverse complement strand
CGTACGCCGCCAGTGCTTCGCGCCAGTCACGAAGCGGTGGCAATGCGAGGAGCGGCGTGTATCGCGGCCGTGGAGCGCGATGCGCCTCGCGCGCCGACGAGAGGCGCGGCTTCGAGAGCGAACGTCGCGTTGGAGCAAACGCCCGCGTTGACGACGTGATGCAGACCGTATTCACGCTTCTCGATGATCTCCACCAGTCGTAGAACGAGATCGTCGACGTAGGTCGTGCTTGCCCAGATATCAGAAACAGCTCGCACAGTTTTTCCGTCGCGAAGCTCGCGATGGACAGTGCTGATGAACGATTCTTTTCCCGGTCCGAAGATCCAGGAGCTCCGGACAATGAATGCATTGCGATTCGCGGCCGCAACCGCCCGCTCCCCTTCGCGCTTCGTGCGGCCATATTCGTTGATCGGATTTGGAGCGTCATCGATCGCGTAGAACTTTTCTTCGCGTCCGTCGAAGACGTAGTTACTGCTGAAGTGCACCATCGCCGGCGCAACCTCGGCCAGGTTTTTCGGACCGTCCACGTTTACCGCGCGCGCGAGTTTCGGATCGTCTTCGCAAGCGTCGACGCCCACGACGGCGCAGTTGATGACCAGGTCGGGCCGCAGATCGGTCATCTTGCGTCGTACTGCGGCGCGATCGGTGATATCGAGGTCGCGACGAGTGAGAGCGATTGCCTGAAATTTCGCAACAACGGCGCGGCCCACTAGTCCCGACGCGCCGGTGACGACGACTCTCAATTCCGTCATCCTGAGCGCAGCGAAGGATCTCCATCGACGCATCGTGAGATCCTTCGCCGTCTCCGCGGCTCACGATGACGAGTCATCGCAATTTCAGGCCGGTCGCCTTCTCGAGATCCGCCGCATCATCGAGAAGAATCCACTGGATGACCGAGACCGGGATCGAACCATTCGCGATCAGAACGTCATGAAATTGTCCGAGCCGGAAATCCGCACCTTTCGCATCGCGATAGCGGCCTAACAAGCGCATGATTTGCCACTTTCCGGTCATGTAGCTGATCTTCTGCGTCGGATCGACCGCCGATCCGGCAGCCTCGCCGGTTGCCGCTTCACGATCGAGACCGCCGCCTTCCATGAAGTAATTGACCGCCTGATCAAACGTCCACTTTCCGGTGTGAAGATTGACGTCGACGCCGATGCGTGCCGCGCGATAGCGCGAAAGCCGAAGCACCTGCCCGGCGGTCGCGGAATCGGGCGGGTAAAGACCTTCACGAAGCAGCATCTCCTCGCCGTAGAGCGCCCAACCCTCGACAAAAACCGTGTCGCCGTGATGACGGCGGATCTCGTTCTGCAAATGGTTGCCGATCGAGATCTGCAGAAAATGTCCGGGAATGCCCTCGTGACCGAGGATCGGGCGGGGGTCTTCGATGGCGGCGCGGATGTAGAAATTGCGGCTCTCCGGGTTGTACGTCGGGATGAAAAAGAATCCACTGTTGTCGGGATCGTAAACGCCGGGAGGATTCATGAAGCCGCCCGGACTGGTCGGCTTGAATGCCTCCGGGAGCTGGCGAATCAGGAACGGTCCGATGTAACTCGGAATCGTCACCAGCCGCTTCTCTTTGAGGAACTGGATCATCTCCTCTTCGCGGCTTTGATAGGCCTTCAGAAAATCCTGCTGGTTGGCCGGGATGTTTTTCGCGCGCTTCGGATTGGGATCGGCGAGCGATGGATCGGGCAGCATCGCTTCCAGCCCGCGGTATCGCGCGAGCTCCACTTCACCGAGGTGCGCGATGTCGTGGGCGCTGAAGGGAAGCAACAGGATGTGGTGCAGCATGTACTCGTAGTTTTCGAGTCCGAGGGGTTTCCATGCGGTCATCGTCGGCAGGCGCTTTTCGAGCCAGTCGGCATAGCCGTGGATCGCGCGAAGGGCGTCGGTCTTGGCGTTGATCAACGCATCGCGCTCGGTCGGGTTCATGTCGCCGGCGAGCGTCATCAGGCTGTCGTTGAGGAGCGGATCGATGCTGCGCGCCGACTGAATCGCGAACTCGGCGTACAGCCGCATCGGCTGCGTCAGATTTTTCTTTCCTTGCTCGATCAACGCCGGCATCTTCTTCAAGCGCGATGTCGCGGCGATCGCGCGATTGCGCGGCGTGTCGTAATCCTTTTTCAGGAGCGAGAAGATCGCGTTGCTGGCCTCGTTGACATAGACACTCGGATCGGACTCTTCCAGTTTGCGGACGCGATCGGGAAAATTTGAACCTTCGAGCTGCGCCCGAAAAAGAATCGCGTCGATTTTGTCGTCTTTGCTCCACTTCGAGATGTCGGTGGCGCGCACTCGGTCCAGCAGATCGCGGACGTGCGCGCGGCGCCGCGCGATCGCGGACGTGGAGAAATCCGCCAGACGATCGTCGTAGGCATGGAAGCCCTGATCGCTGGCAAAGACCGGAAATTCGCGTTTCTGCCATTCGTAGTAGTCGTGCGCCGCGGTTCGCAAGGCGTCAGGCGTCATCGGATCCGAAAGTGCGTTTAGTGGAATGAGGATTGTGATCGCGATCACACTGAGCTTCACGATTTCTCTCCCTTCAAAACCACGGCAGTCTACAATTGATCGAACCCGAAATTGCTGGAGGAGCGCCATGAAATCCGCCCGTGGTGCTGCTGTCGCCTTACTCGCACTGGCAGCCGCCTGCTCAACGACTGTCCCACACCATCACGTCGTTCGTCGTCCTACGCGAAACGGCGCCGACCAGTTTCAGCGCATGATCTGGTCGGACGAAAACGGCCGAATCCCCCCAGGAGCCTATGCGCGCGCGCTCGAACAGGCGGCGGCACTCCGCAGGCAGACGCATCCCGATCGCGCCGGCGTATCGCGCAGTTCGTGGACGTGGCTCGGGCCTGGAAATGTTGGCGGAAGAATCACCAGCATCCTCGTCCATCCGACCGATCCGAATCTGATCTGGGTCAACAATCCTGGCGGCGGAATCTGGAAGAGCAGCAACGCCGGCACCACATTCGAGCCGGTGAACGACTTCCTTGCGAATCTGGCCGTCAGCACGATGGCGATGAGCCCCGCAAATCCAAAGGTGATGTACGCCGGGACGGGCGGCGGGGCGGGCGCAAGTACGCTTCGCGGAGCGGGGATCTTCAAGAGCACGGATGGCGGTGAGACATGGACGCAGTTGCCGGCGACCAGCGCGCCGGATTGGTCGGGCGGTGTCGAGAAGATCTCGGTCTCCCCTGACGGGAACAGCGTCCTTGCGGCGACCAAAGCGGTCTATTCCGATGTCGCCAGTGCGATCTGGCGCAGCAGCGA
Organism: Acidobacteriota bacterium; assembly: GCA_003222375.1. Taxonomy (GTDB): domain Bacteria; phylum Acidobacteriota; class Thermoanaerobaculia; order Gp7-AA8; family Gp7-AA8; genus Gp7-AA10. The sequence continues at coordinate 2,056 of QHVX01000195.1, read as the reverse complement.
CGGCGGAAATACCTTTACCGAAACGCTAAAACAAACAGGCGGCATGGAAGGATGGGTCGTGGAGTTTCATCCGACCGACAATAGCCGCGCCGTCGCCAGCACGAAGAGCGGACAGGCGTACTACTCCACCGATGGCGGTGCGAGTTGGGCTGTCGCGACAGGAATTCCTGCGGAGGGCCTGATTGCCGTGGCGTACGCGCGAAGCAATCCAGCGATTGTTTATGCGGGCCTCGACAACAACGGCGGCGATATTTACAAGAGCAACGATGGTGGACAAACGTACGCTCTAGTCAATACCGGAACAGGCTATCTGGGCGATCAGGGCTGGTACTGCAATGTCGTATGGGTCGATCCCACCAACGCCAGTCACGTTCTGATTTCGGGACTCGACATTTATCGCAGCACCGACGGCGGCGCGAACTTCACGCAGATCAGCCAGTGGCAGAAGTCGCCGCGCTCCGCGCACGCCGATCACGGCGCCATCGCGGCGGCCAGTGGCTACGGGACAGCGAACCAGACAATCCTATTCGGCAACGACGGCGGCCTTTATCGCGCGCAAGACATCACCACCGTCGAAGCCGCAGCAGGCTGGGAAGTCCTCAACAACAACCTCGGCGTGACACAGGTCTACGGCGCGGCCGGGAATCCAACCACCGGCGTCGTCATGGCGGGAACGCAGGACAACGGATCGGTGCGCTACGACGGCGATGCGCAGGCCTGGTCGAAATGGGAGGGAGGCGACGGCGGCTTCGTGGCCGCCGACCCGAACGATCCCAACTTTTTCTACGGCGAATACGTTTACCTCACGATCTATCGCGCCGACGACGGTGGCTTCGCCCGTCCGGAAGACATCGGAACTGCAAACTTCATCGCGCCGTTCATCATGGACCCCAATGAGCCGAATCGGCTGCTCGCGGGCGCCCGTTCGCTATGGGTCACTAACGATGCGAAGAAATCGAACAAGGAAGGCGGGCCGTCGTGGACGATCATCAAGCCCGGAACGGGGAACGCCCGCGCCAACAACATCAGCGCGATTGCTGTAGCAAAGGGAAACGCGAACGTCATCTGGGTCGGTCACAACAACGGAGACATTTTCACGACTGCTAATGGATTGGCGAGCTCGCCGGCGTGGACGAAAGTCGACGACGGCTCGCCGGCACTGCCCAATCGCTTCGTGACCCGCATCGTTGTCGACCCCAATGATTCGCGCACGGCCTACGCAATGTTTGGCGGCTTCTCGGCAAACAATCTTTGGCGAACGACTGACGCCGGCGCAACGTGGACGAGCATCACAGGACCTCTGCCGCAAGCTCCGATCGAGACTCTCGCCATCCATCCCAAGAATTCGAAGTGGCTCTACGCCGGAACGGAAGTCGGTCTGTTCACCAGTGAAGACGGCGGCGCGACGTGGGCTGTCCCGCAAGATGGGCCCGCAAACGTTTCCGTCAAGGAGCTTTTCTTCCTCGGCACCACGCTGCACGCGGCGACGTTCGGGCGGGGAGTGTACAAGGTCGAGATTCCGACTGCGCCCGCGAAGGCCGCCGAAACCTGCTACAGACTGACGATCCAAACGGACGACGATTCACGCGGCGGCGTCCTTCCTGATGTTGCGCCGAACTGTGACGGCGGACGTGCGTACGTCGCTGGAACGAAAGTTCACTTGAAAGCACGCGCGCGTGCACCGCATAGCTTTGCAGGCTGGACGGGCGACGTCGGCACGAACGGCATCGTGACGATGACGAGCGACAAGATCGCGTTTGGACACTTCACGCCGAATGCGACCTGCTATCCGTTGACGGTCAATATCACGCCCACCGCAGGCGGAAAAGTGACATTGATTCCTCCGCCGAACTGCGGCAGCGGCTACCTCGCAGGCACTGAGGTCATCTTCGAGGCCACGCCGAACGCGCCATACACCTTTGGAGGCTGGGGCCGGGATTACTTTGGTCCCGATCCGGTCGGCGCGTTGGAGATGGATGAACCTCTGGCCATCACAGCGATCTTCGCGTTGCCGGCAACGAATGACGAAATTGCGAATGCCATCGAGCTGCGCGGA
>QHVX01000194.1:13256-14440 GCA_003222375.1 Acidobacteriota bacterium | reverse complement strand
TGCAGCCGCAGCGCGAGCTGGCATCGCGACGTCAGACAGCCGAACGCCTCCCGCGCCGCGATCTTGTCGGGCAACGAGTCCGTGATCCTCGCGAATTTCGGGTCCGGCTTCTCGATGATCTCGGGCGATAGCTCGACGTCGCGCGCCCGCATCCGCAGATAGTGCCGGCTCGCATTGCAGATGGCGCCCAGGAACCAGGCGCGCCGGTTCCGGATGTCGTTGAACTTCAGAAAGAACGCCAGGAAAACCTGATGCGCCAGCGTCTGCGCGTCGCTCTCCGAAACATGAAACCGATCCACCGCCACACCGATCATCAACGGCACGTTCTCGTTGTACACGGCGTCGAAATCGATGCCGCAGCGCGATAAGGCAGTCGATTCCTGATCCGCGACGACGCTCATGCAAAGGAGTGACGGGTAAGCTGCAAATGATACCCTTCGCTGCGATGCGGAAGCTCTTCGCTGTCCTGAAACGCGAATATTTCCAGGCCGTCCGGAAGAAGATGTTCATCTTCATGACGCTCTTCTTCCCGCTGCTGATGACCGGCGTGATGGCTTTGCCCATGATGATGATGGCCAACAGCCTCACCGGCAAAAAAGTCGCGGTGATCGACGGTACTGGCCAACTCCGTGACGCATTCATCAAGGACCCGAAGGCGCCCAAAAAGAGTCGAAACGAGCTCCCGATCGACCTCAACATCGAATACTTGGGGGCACGCGACAGGGACGCTACTGAGACCGCAAAGCCGTACCTGACGCGACTCAACACTCGCGAAGCCGACAAGCTGGATGCGATTCTCGTGGTGCCGTCCGGCGCATTCGACACCGACAACGCACGCATGATTCTCTACAGCCGCGCTGCAACCGACTTCATCACACAGCAGGCCCTCGGATCGGCGGCCAATCGCTCGATTTATCGCCATCGTCTTTTGGCGCGCGGCATCGACCCCGACTCGCTCGACAAGCTGACGCGCAACGTGCCTGTCGACGCCGTTCAGCTTTCCAGGAGCGGCGAGCAGAAAAAAGGCGGCGAGTTGAACTTCCTGATGGGCTTCATCATGGCGGCGCTGGTGATCATTCCGTCGCTCGTCTATGGCCTCGAGATCATGCGCGGCATCATTCAGGAGAAAACGGATCGCGTCGTCGAGGTGCTCATCTCATCGATGTCGCCGCGTCAGCTCCTGA
>QHVX01000194.1:484-13198 GCA_003222375.1 Acidobacteriota bacterium | reverse complement strand
GGCGGCGATGGCCGGAGTCAACGTCATGCAATTCCTCCGGCCGATCGTTTTCCTCTACTTCCCGATTTTCTTTCTTCTGGCGTACTTCACATTCGTGTGCATCTATGCCATCGGCGGCGCGGTTTGCAACTCGGAAAAGGAAGCGCAACAGCTCATCGCGCCGATCTCCATGATCATGATGCTGCCGTGGTTTCTGATGTTCGTGATCATCACCAATCCCGATGCGAAGATGTCGGTAGCTTTTTCCCTCTCTCCGGTCTTCGGTCCGATCACCATGTTCGTGCGCACGCTGGTCTCCGAGCCGCCGGTGTGGCACATCCTGCTGTCGATTGCGATCTCCATCGCGACGATCCTGGCCTTCTTCTGGGTCACCGCCAAGATCTTCAGGGTCAGGTGGCCTGATACCATCCGTCCGCAACCGCGGAGGTGTCGATGGAGGTCCGAACTCTCAACGATATCTACGCCGTCACGTGCACGCTCGATCGCCCGGCGGCGTTGAAATCAAAACGCGATGGACGATGGGTTGATGTCACCGTCCCCGAGTTCCGCGATGCCGTTCGCTACTTTGCGACCGGCCTTCGTATCCTCGGCATCAAGCCCGGCGATCGCGTGGCAATCCTCTCCGAGAATCGCCCCGAATGGGCGATCAGCGACTTTGCGATCCTGGCGAACGCGGCCGTTACCGTTCCCGTCTACCCAACGCTCCTCGGATGGCAGATCGAGTACATCCTCAACGATTCCGGGGCGGTGGCAGTCATCTGCTCGACCGAGGAGCAGTTGCAGAAGATTCAGGACGTGCAGTCGCACACGCCACACGTCCACAACGTGATCGTGTGCGAGGCCCGCTCCGCGCCGCCTAACACACTCACATTTCAACAGGTGGTCGAGAGTGGCCGCGCGAATTTCGACGAGAAGCGGTTTGAGGAACTGCGCGCCAGGCCGCGTCCGGAGGAGCTCGCGACACTCGTGTACACGCCTGGGACGACCGGCAATCCGAAGGGCGCCATGCTGACGCACGGGAATATCGTCAGCAACGCCAAGGCGACGCTCCAGGTTCTTCCGATTACGAGCGGCCTGACGGGGATGTCCATTCTGCCGTTGTCGCACATTCTCGAGCGGATGGGCGACTACTGCTATTTCATGAAGGGCATCACGATCGCGTACGCCGAGAATGTGACGAAGGTCGGCGACAACCTGCAGGAAGTGAAGCCCGAGCTCTTCGCCGCCGTGCCACGCCTCTTCGAAAAAATGCGCGAGCGGATCATGAACAACGTTGCGACGTCATCGTCGACTAAGCAGAAAATCTTCCGGTGGGCCCTCAAAGTCGCGGAATAACGACTGCCCTACCGCGTCGAGAACAAGGAGATGCAGGCCGGCCCGAAAATCAGATCGGCGATCGCCGACAAGCTCGTCTTCCACAAAATCAAGGAGCGCCTGGGCGGGCACGTGAGGTTCGTTCTCTCCGGCGGTGCACCGCTTTCGCCGGAGCTGGCGGCGTTCTTCATCGGCGCAGGACTCGAGATTCTGGAAGGCTATGGCCTGACAGAAACCTCGCCGGTCATCGCCCTCAACACGCCCAGCGCGCGCAGGATCGGCACGGTCGGCAAGATCATCCCGGGCGTGGAAGTGAAGATCGCGCCCGATGGCGAGATCCTCGCGCGCGGTCCGAACATCATGAAGGGCTACTGGAACAATCCCGAGGCGACCGCGCAGGCGATCGATCCCGACGGCTGGTTCCACACCGGGGACATCGGGGAAGTCGACAAGGAAGGCTTCCTCAAGATCACCGATCGCAAGAAGGACATCATCATCAACGCCTACGGCAAGAACATCGCGCCGCAGCCGCTGGAAGCTCTTCTCAAGAGCTCTCCCTACATCGGCACTCCGGTGCTGATCGGAGACAAACGCAAATACGTGGCTGCGCTGATCGTTCCGAATTTCGAAAAACTGGAGCGCGACGCGTCGACGATGGGGATCGCATTCAAGTCGCGCGATGACCTCGTCGCCAACGATCGCGTCAAGGCGATTTTTCAAAACGAGATCGATCGCTTCAATCGGAACCTCGACCGGCAGGAGAAGATCCGCCGCTTCGCACTGCTCCCCCGCGACTTCACGATCGAAAACGACGAGATTACTCCGTCGCTGAAGGTGAAGCGGAGAGTGATCGACAAGAAATACAAGGACATCATCGACCAGCTCTACGTCGACGACGGCGCGGAAGAAGAGCGGGAAGCGAAGAGGGCATGACGGTTCTGCGTCATCCTGAGCGAAGCGAAGGATCTCAAGCTGGAGATGCTTCGCCGTCTCGGCGGCTCAGCATGACGACGGCCTTTCGCATTGAGCGCGAAGGCGACCTCGCCATCGTCTGGTTCGATCTCCCCGGCGAGAAAGTGAACAAGTTCTCATCGACGGTGATGATGGAATTCGCGCGCATCGTCGATGACTTCGAGCGCTCGAAGGAGATCCGGCGGATCGTGATCGCGTCCGGCAAACCTTCGATCTTCATCGCCGGCGCCGATGTTTCCGAATTCACAAAAGTGTCGACGATCGAGCTGGCGCGCGAATACACGCGGTTCGGACAGCAGACGTTCCATCGCTTCTCGAAGCTGCCGCAAGTGAAAGTCGCCGCGATCAACGGTGCGTGTCTGGGCGGCGGATGCGAGCTGGCGATCAGTTGCGACTGGCGCGTAATGTCGGACAGCGCCAAGGCGACGATCGGGCTGCCGGAGACCAAGCTCGGAATCTTTCCGGCGTGGGGTGGAACGACAAAACTGCCGCGCCTCATCGGTCTTCCGGCGGCGCTCGACATCATCCTCAAAGGAAAAGCGCTCGAGGGCCGGCGTGCGAAGCGCGTCGGATTAGTCGATGAAGTCGTTGCCGGCGCGATTCTCCTCGACGTCGCCAAACAATTCACGACTCTCGGAATCCGTCGCGACGAGACGCGGACGCGGTTCTACATCGAGGGCAATCCGGTCGCGCGCTCGGTCATTTTCAGCAAAGCGCGCAAAGCCGTCCTGGCCGAAACGCACGGCCACTACCCGGCGCCGCTCAAGGCGATCGACGTCATGGAAGCGGGAATGTCGGGCGGCGTCGAGCGGGGACTCGAACGCGAAGTCGAAGAAGTCGCCCCGCTGATCCTCGGCGACGTCGCGCAGAATCTCGTGCGGCTCTTCTTCATGATGGAGGAGTCGAAGAAGGACAAGGTCGCCGCCAAGCCGCGCGAGATCGCGGGCGTCGGCGTGCTGGGGGCGGGCGTGATGGGCGGGGGGATCTCGTACATCGTTGCGGACAAGACCGATTCGCTCGTCCGGATGCGGGACATCAACTGGAACGCGCTCGCGGGCGGACTGAAAGCGGCGGCGAAAATCTGGAAACGGCAAGTCGAGACTCGCCGCATTACGCGCGGTGAGATGCAGCGGAAAATCGCGCGCGTCACGACGACCACCGACTGGACCGGCTACCAAAACGCCGATCTCGTGATTGAGGCGGTCATCGAAAATCTGGAGGTCAAACGGAAAGTCCTGGCCGAATTCGAATCGATCGCGAAGGAGGGAGCAATCTTCGCCAGCAACACGTCGACGTTGCCGATCACCGACATCGCGGCGAACGCAAAGCATCCCGAGCGGATTGTCGGCATGCACTTTTTCAATCCGGTCGATCGCATGCCGCTGGTGGAAGTGATTCGCGGGGCGAAGACGTCCGATGAAACGGTTGTGACTGTCGCGAATTTCGCGCGCAAGCTCGGCAAAACGGTTGTCATCTGCAACGACGGCCCTGGCTTCGTCGTCAATCGCGTCCTGGGTCCCTACATGAACGAGTCGGGATTCTTGCTCGAGGAAGGCAACACGATCGAGTCGATCGACGCCGCGATGATCGACTTCGGCATGCCGATGGGGCCGATGGCTCTGCTCGATGAAGTCGGAATCGACGTCGCCGCGAAAGTCGGCGGCATTCTTCTTTGCCGGACGCATCCATCAGTCGCGCGTCGTCGAAGTCCTCTACGCCGATCACCGCCTCGGCAAGAAAGGCGGCAAGGGACTTTACTTCTACGAAAACGGCAAGCGGAAAGATCCCGATCCCGCGGTGTACAAACTTCTCGGCGTGGCTGGGCCGCATCCGGTCGACGCGAAGGAAGCCGTCGAGCGCATGGTCTTTTCGATGATCAATGAGGCAGCGATGATCCTCGACGAAAAGATCGTCGGTTCGGCCGCCGACCTCGATCTCGCGATGATCATGGGCACGGGCTTTCCGCCATTTCGCGGCGGCCTGCTGCGCTATGCGGACGCCGTCGGTGTGCCTAATATCGTCAAGCGGCTCGATGAGCTGGCAACCAAATACGGTCCACGGTTCAAGCCCACAGAGCCGCTGCGGCGGCTGGCGGAGCGCGGCGGCAAATTCTCACAGTGAACTTATCCGCGGCTCCTTCTCCGCTCACGGCGCGTGAACGCGCAATTTACTTGATCGTGCTGCTCATCTGCGCGGCGTCGCGGTTTCTCGCGATCGCGCGCTCGCTCTGGGATTGGGACGAAGCTCTTTTCTGTCTGGGCATGCGCTCGTACGATGTCGCGAGCCACCACCCGCATCCGCCCGGCTTTCCGGTGTACATCGCGGCCGCGAAGATCGCGCGGCTTTTCGTGAACAGCGACTTCCGTGCGCTGCAGGCGGTCAATCTCATCGCGGCCGTGCTCGTCTTTCCCGCGATGTTCATGCTGGCGCGCGAGCTGCGCCTCAAGTTCACGACGTCCGTGATCGCGAGCGCGCTTCTGGCATTCTTTCCGAACGTATGGTTTTTCGGCGGCACAGGATTCAGCGACGTCACTTCAATCACCCTGGTGATCTACGCTGTTGCGTTTCTCTTTCGCGGCTGCCGCGATTCGAACGCCTACTTCGTCGGCACGTTTCTTCTCGCTCTCTCGGTTGGAATCCGCCCGCAGAATCTGCTCGTCGGAATTTTTCCGGTGGCGCTTGCGACCTGGTATCGCGCGCGCGAGTCGGTCCGCGACGTCGGTTTCGCAGCGTTGATTGCGATGGGCGTCATCGGCGTCTCATACGCCTCGTACCTCAACGCCATCCGCGTATACGGTGAGTACATCGCGAAAGTGGATTCGTTCCGCAGTCCCGATCATCCCCCGCTTTGGCGGCTGATCGATCGCTTTTTCGTCAAACAGTACGAGTCGCCGGGACTGAGCCTCGCGACCTCGCTCTTTGTCGCGATCTCGATCGTGGGAGCGATTCGCGCGCGCGATCGGTCGATGCTTTACAACGCCGCGACGTTCGCGCCATTCGCGATTGCAGCCTGGCTGATGCTCGATCGCTTCAGCATCAGCCGCTTCTCGATCGGATACGCGCCGATGTTCGCGATCTTCGCGGCCGACGGCATCGCGCGCATTTCGCGACGCTCCGACATCGAATCGCTTCTCGGCGCCGCGCTGGTCGTGGGATTCGCGATCTACACCTGGCCGGCGCTGACCATCACGCGCCAGACGATCTCGCCATCGGTGTTAGGCGTCGATGCGGTGCGGCAGCATCTGAATCCCCGCACGTCGGATCTTTACGTCGCGTTTCCGATGAGTCCTTTCATCGACACGTTTCTTCCGTACTATCCGTACCGGCAGGTCTTCGATGAACGCGGACTGCCGCTGAGTACTGCTGATCGCACGGCGTATTTTCTGACCGAGGTCTATCACACGGAGGCCAAGGGGTGGGTTTTTCGCCGTGAGCGCGGCGCGCTTTGGAACATCGCGAGGCGACACTACTTCGAAGTCGCGCTCGAGCCGTTGCCGCAATCGGCACAGTTTGTCGCCGGCTGGTATCCGCCGGAGCGCCGCGGAGTCGAAGAGCTGCGATGGATGGGGAAGCATTCGGTCACGCTTCTTCCCCCGGCCAAAGGCACGACGAAACTTCGCGTGCAGTTCGATGTGCCGGACGAGCTGATGGCATCGCGTCCGACGGTCACTTTTCTGATGAACGGTGCGGTGATCGATCGATTTCAGCCGAACGAGGCCCATCTCGTCCGCGAATACGAGGTGACGCCCGGGCCGGAGAGAAACACGCTCGAGATCACGACCGATCGCACGCTGCGATCCTCCGATCCGCGTGAGCTCGGTCTTCTGATTCGGTACTTATCGTGGGGGCCCGAATGAGAAATTTATGGATGCTTGTGATCTTCGTCGCGTGCGCCAGTGCACCGCCGCCGAGGTCGGCGGCGCCTCCACAGGGCTTTATGCCCGTCGAATGGGACGCGAGTGCCGGCAAGTTGATGCTGCACATCAATCACATCGGCGACGACTTTCTGTACGTTGTGTCGCTGCCCGCGGGAGTCGGATCGAATCCGATCGGACTCGATCGCGGGGAAGAGGGCGGCACGCATCTCGTCCACTTCGAGCGCGTCGGTCCGAAAGTGCTGCTCATCGAATCCAACACCGACTTCCGCGCACTGAGCAATGATCCCAACGAACGCCGCGCGGTCGAAGACTCATTCGCGCGATCGGTGCTATGGGGATTCAAAGTCGAGAAGAGCGAAGGCGACGGAATCGTCGTCGACGCTACCGATTTTTTTCTCAATGACATGCACGGCGTCGCGAACCGTTTGCGCGCGACGCAACAGGGGAATTACTCAGTCGACAAGAATCGCAGCGCGATCTACCTGCCCCACACAAAGTCTTTTCCGAAGAACACGGAGGTCGAAGCGACGCTGACATTCGAGACACACGACCGTCCCGGCCCGCTGGTCAGCGGCGTGACTCCGGTGCCGCAACTCGTGACCGTGCGCGAACATCATTCGCTCGTCGAGCTGCCGCCTCCAGGCTACAAGCCGCGCAAGCTCGATCCTCGCGTCTCGGCGTTCGGAGTCCAGTTCTACGATTACGCCAGCCCGTTCGCCGGTCCGATCGAGAAGCGCTGGATCGCGCGACATCGGCTCGAAAAGAAAGATCCAAATGCACCAATTTCGGAAACTATCGAACCGATTGTCTATTACGTCGACAACGGCGTTCCCGAGCCGATTCGCAGCGCGCTGCTCGAAGGCGCATCGTGGTGGAACACCGCGTTCGAAGCTGCCGGATTCAGGAACGCCTTCCAGGTGAAGGTTTTGCCGCCGGATGCCGATCCGATGGACATCCGCTACAACATGATCAACTGGGTGCATCGATCGACGCGCGGCTGGTCGTACGGCGGCGCGGTGATCGATCCGCGCACCGGCGAGATCATCAAAGGCAACGTTCGCCTCGGATCGCAACGCATCCGGCAGGACGTTCTGATCGGGAGCGGACTCATTCCGCAATACGAGGAGCTCGGCGATCGCGCGTTGGCGGAGCTCGATCCGTCGACATCGCCTTCGCTGATGGCGCTCGCCCGCATTCGACAGCTCGCGGCGCACGAAACCGGCCACACCCTGGGCTTCGCGCACAACATGGCGGCCAGCAGCTACGGCGAACGCGCTTCGGTGATGGACTATCCCGCGCCGTACGTGAAGATCACGAACGGCAAGCTCGATCTTTCCGACGCGTACGCGAAGGGCATCGGAGTCTTCGACATCTTCGCGGTGCGTTACGCCTACACACAATTTGCGCCTGGTGCAAACGAGGACGAGGAGCTGGATCGAATGATTCGCGGCGCGAACATGCTCTTCATCAAGGACGAGGATGCGCGTCCGGTCAGCGCAGCGCATCCGCTGGCGTCGGTGTGGGACAGTCCTGGCGATCCGGTGAGCATGCTGCGTCACGAGATCGAGGTGCGCCGCATCGCACTCGCTGAGTTCGGTCTGCGCAATCTGGCAGTCGGCGAGCCGCTTTCATCGCTCGAAGAAAAACTGCTGCCGCTCTATCTCCATCATCGTTATCAGCTCGAGGCGGCAGCGAAAAGCATCGGCGGCGTTTACTACACGTACGCTGTCAAAGAAAAAGGAGCGATTGTGCCGGCTGAGGTGCGGCAGATCGTGCCTCCCGATCGTCAACGCGACGCCATCAATGCCGTGATGTCGACGCTCGAGGCGTCCTTTCTTCAGGTTCCGCAGCGGATCATCAATCTCATTCCGCCCCGCGGAGCTCTTCGAACGGCGCACAACGCCGCTGTTCGATCCCATTTCGGCTGCGATGACATCGGTTGACGTGACGCTCGGCGCACTGCTCGATCCGAGTCGCGCCGCGCGCATGGAGGAGTTTCATGCGGAAAATGCTGCGAATCCCGACTTCAACGAGCTTCTCGGGCGTCTTCTCGATGTCGTAACACAACCCGGGGCAATTTCGCGCGCCACTTGCCGCCTCACCGCCACACGGCTGATGGATCTCGCCAACAATCGCGACGCCGATCCGCAGGTCCGTGCGGAGGCGACCGAGGCGCTGCGCGGGCTGGCCACGCGGCTGGCAGTCCCGGCAGCCGACGTCGCCGAGATCGCGCACCGGCACGCTCTACGGGACGACATCCAACGCTTTCTCGAGCGTCCGGACCAGCCGCGGACCCAGCCCCGTCCGCCGGCGGTGCCGCCCGGACCGCCGATCGGGGATTGAGGGTTGTCAAGTTGTCGAGTTGTCCGGTTGTCGACAACCTGATCACCTGACAACCCGACAACCGGTAAAATCACTGCCCCACGATGACCGTCGCTGCCGAAGACCGGAAAGTCGACCTCGTCCAACGCCTCGCTGAGGAGGCGCGGAAACGGGACGGCGAAAACGCGGCGCAGTTTGTCTGGCGCTACTTTGCGCTCGTCGCGCCCGACGACATCATCTACACCTCCTTCGACACGCTCCTCGGCGGCGCGCTTTCGCTGTGGGAGTTTGGAAAAGACCGACAGCCCGGCAAACCGAAGGTCCGGCTCTTCAATCCGACTGTTGAAAAGAACGGCTGGGCGCTGGAGCACACCATCATCGAAGTCGTGAATGACGACATGCCGTTTCTCGTCGACTCGGTGACCGCCGAAATCAACCGGCGCGAACGCAACATTCATCTGCTGCTGCATCCGGTCGTTCAAACGAAAGACGGCGTCACCCAGTCGTACATGCACCTCGAGATCGATCAGGTCACCGATCGCGAGGAGATGGATCACATCTGCAAGTCCATCGAGAAAGTGCTGGCCGACGTGCGGATCGCGGTCGCTGACTGGCGCGCGATGCGCCAAACGCTCGCGGAAAACATCAAGGAGCTCGAAAGTAAGAAGCTTCCGATGCCGCCCGAGGAGGTCGACGAGGCGAAGGCGTTCCTGAAGTGGCTCGACGACGGCAACTACATCTTTCTCGGATTTCGTCGATACGGATTCGAGACGCGCGGCGGCAAAGACTACTTGCCGGCCAAGCCCGAAACGGGTCTCGGAATCCTTCGCGAGATGCGCGAGGAGTCGAAAGAGCGCAGCGATCAGCCGCTGTCGCCGGAGTTCAGCGCCTACGCGCGGCGCAAAGATCTTCTGATCATCACCAAGGCGAACAATCGCAGCACGGTCCACAAGGGCGTGCCGATGGATCGCGTCGGAATCAAGCGCTACGACGACAAAGGCGAGCTGATTTACGAGGATCGTTTCCTGGGGCTGTTCACCTCGGCCGCGTACAGCCGCAGCGTGCGCGAGATTCCGATGCTGCGGCTGAAATTCAAGCGCGTCCTGGACAAGGCCGGCCTCGATCCGCGCAGTCACAATGGCAAGGCGCTCGTCGAAATCCTCGAGACATTTCCGCGCGACGAATTTTTCCAGATCACCGATGCCGATCTCTTCGACATCGCGCGCGGAATTCTGCTGTTGCAGGAACGGCATCGCGTCGCGCTCTTCACGCGTCGTGATGTCTTCGAGCGCTTCGTTTCGTGCTACGTCTTTGTGCCGCGCGATCGATATACGCCCGACTTCAAGGATCGCGCGCGGCAGATTCTCGAAGAAGCGTTCGAAGGACGCGACACGGCGATTTACGATCACGTCACCGATTCGCCGCTCGCGCGCGGATTGTTTGTCGTCCGCACCAAGCCGGGCCGCATTCCGGCGGTCGACGTCAAACGCGTCGAGGCCTATCTCGCCGAAGCAGCCAGGACGTGGAGCGATCGACTACTGGAAGCGCTGATTCAGCACCATGGCGAGGAAGCGGGCATCGAGCTGCATCGCCGTTACAAAAAAGCGTTTCCGATGGCGTACTCCGAGCGCTTCTCGGCCGAGGCGGCGCTGTACGACATCGCGCATGTGGAGGAAGTGCTAGCGACCGGAAAATTGAAGGCCGACCTCTATCGCCATCGCGGTCAGGAGCAGCGCCAGTTCCACTTCAAGATCATCCACGCCGGCCCGCCCGTGCCGCTGTCGGAGATCATGCCGCGGCTCGAGAACATGGGCCTCAAGGTGCAGTCGGAAGTTCCCTACGAAGTCCAACCGCTCGGCACCGAGTCGGCGGTACGTATTCGCGATTTCAGCCTTTCGGCCGTCGGCATGCAGGATGACCTTCGCCCGGTCAAGCAAAAGTTTCAGGAGACATTCATCCGCGTCTGGAACCGCGAAGTGGAGAGCGACGGCTTCAACCGCCTCATCATCGGAGCGGAGCTCGAATGGCACGAGGTCGTCGTGCTGCGCGCGTATTCGAAGTACATCCGCCAGATGGGCGTGCCTCTGAGCGAGACGACGATCCAGCAGACGCTGGCCAGCAACGCCGCCATAACAAGATTATTGTTACAATTATTCATCAATAATTTTGATCCAACATTAGGTCCGGCGGCGCGCATGAGTCCGCGCCACGCGGCATCGCTCGGCATTCGCGCGCAGATCGAAGACGCGCTCAACTCCGTCAGCAATCCCGACGAAGACCGCATTCTGCGCCTGTACGTCGAGCTGATCGACGCGACGCTGCGGACGAATTACTTCCAGGGCCGCAAACCTTATCTCTCCTTCAAGGTCGACTCGCAGAAGATCGCAGAGCTGCCCGCGCCGCGGCCGATGTTCGAGATCTTCGTCTACTCGCCGCAGATGGAAGGCGTGCATCTGCGCGCCGGCAAGGTCGCGCGCGGCGGAATCCGCTGGTCCGACCGCCGTGAAGACTTCCGCACTGAAATCCTCGGCCTCATGAAAGCGCAGAACGTCAAGAACGTCGTGATCGTGCCGATGGGATCGAAAGGCGGATTTGTCGTGAAGAATCCGTCTCTCGACCGCGCAACGTTCCAGCGCGAAGGCGTCGAATGCTACAAGACGCTGCTTCGCGGAATGCTCGACATCACCGACAACCTTCGCGGCGCCGACGTGATCCCGCCGCAGCAGGTCGCGCGACGCGATGACGATGATCCGTATCTCGTCGTGGCGGCCGACAAAGGGACCGCGACGTTCTCCGATATCGCGAATTCAGTCTCCGCCGAGTATCAGTTCTGGCTCGGTGACGCATTTGCGTCGGGCGGGAGCGCGGGCTACGACCACAAGGCGATGGGCATCACCGCCAAGGGCGGGTGGGAGGCGGTCAAGCGGCATTTCCGCGAGCTCGGCACCGACATTCAGACTAACGATTTTTCGGTCGTCGGCATCGGCGACATGTCGGGCGATGTCTTCGGCAACGCGATGCTGCTGTCGCCGCACATCCACCTGATCGCGGCGTTCAATCACTCGCACATTTTCCTCGATCCGAATCCCGATCCGCGCGCGAGCATGACGGAGCGAAAACGTCTGTTCGACGAACGCCTCAACTGGAACGGATACAACCAGAGCCTGCTGTCGAAGGGCGGCGGCATCTACGAGCGATCGCTGAAGACGATCAAAGTTTCGGATGAGGTGCAAAAGCGCTTCGAGCTTCCATCAAAGACGCTGACGCCACCCGATCTGATGAAGGCCATCCTGCGCGCGAACGCCGATCTGCTCTGGCTGGGCGGCATCGGGACTTACGTCAAGGCGAGTACTGAGGAGCACGCGGCGGCGCGCGATCGGACGAACGATGCGTTGCGGATCAGCGCCAACGAGCTCCGCGTTCGCGTCGTGGGCGAAGGCGCCAACCTTGGATTCACGCAGAAAGCGCGCATTGAATACGACCTGCGCCGCGGCAAGATCAACACCGATGCCATCGACAATTCCGCCGGCGTCGACACCTCCGACCACGAGGTCAATATCAAGATCCTGCTCTACGACGCGATCGAGCGCGGCGATTTGCGCGCCGAAGACCGGAATAAGTTGCTGGCGGAGATGACGGACGAAGTCGGGCATCTGGTCCTGCGCGACAACTATGAGCAGACGCAGGCCATCTCGATCACGGATACCCTCGGCGAGTCGGTGCTCGACGAGCAGGCGCGATTCATGCGCGCGTTGGAGCGCGCCGGCAAGCTCGATCGTGCGCTGGAAGGATTGCCGGACGACGACACGATCGGCGAGCGCCATGCGGCGCACGTCGGCCTGACACGCCCCGAGATTGCGGTGCTGATGGCCTACAGCAAGATCGCGCTCTACCAGGATCTGCTGGCCAGCGATCTTCCCGATGATCCTCGGCTGGTCGAAGATTTGGTCCTCTATTTTCCGGAACCGCTGCACGTGCGATTCCGCACGGCGATCGAACGCCATCGCCTGCGCCGCGAAATCATCGCGACCTACGAGACCAACACCATCATCAATCGCGTGCGCCCGACTTTCGTCGCGCAGATGACGGAGGAAACCGCGAAGCCGTCCAGCGACATCGCACGGGCATTCACGATCATCCGCGAATCGTTCGAGCTGCGATCGCTATGGGCAGAGATCGAGGCACTCGACAACAAGCTGCCGGCGCGAATTCAGTACGAGATGATGAT
>QHVX01000194.1:0-435 GCA_003222375.1 Acidobacteriota bacterium | reverse complement strand
CGTCCGCGCACCGAAGCCCTCGCGAAGGAATTGAATGCGGTGCTGCCGGCAACGCTGATGACGACGTTGAAAGCGCGTCAGGGTGAGCTCGAGGCCAGCGGCATTCCTTCAAAACTCGCACACCGCGTCGCGAGTCTCAGCGTCATGAGCTCCGCGCTCGACATCATCCGACTGACGCGATCGGGCCGTCCGGTCGAAGATGTCGCCCGCGTTTATTTCGGACTCGGTGCGCGCTTCGGATTGGACCGCCTACGTGCCGCCGGCGCTTCGATCGCCGCGGAAACGCCGTGGCAGAAAGCCGCGGTGGCGGTCGTCGTCGACGATCTGTTCAACTACCAGAGCATTCTGGCGTCGCGGGTGATTCGCGAAACCGACGGCGCTCGCGATCCGGTCGATGCCTGGCTGGCGTCGCGGCCGCGCGTCGTGGAGAGAATC
>QHVX01000193.1 GCA_003222375.1 Acidobacteriota bacterium | reverse complement strand
GCATCGTTCTTTCTCAACGGCGGCGCCTACCTCGGTCCGATCACGCTGAATCAGACCGCGGGGCTGACCATTTCTCCCGGGGCAACCGCTGGAACAGTCACCGCAAACGGCCCTTTCGCCAACTTCCAACCCGGAAGCGGTTTCCCGAACGGCGTCGGCAACAGCGGGGATGTCGTCATGACGCCGTCTGCGAATTATCAGACGACACTGAATACCCTGACTGACTTCAGCTCGCTGAATCTCACGGGCACAATCAACCTCGGCGGCGCGTCTTTTACTCTTTCAACCGGTACGACGATATTCGCGCCAGGAACAACGTTCAAGATCATCGACAACGACGGCGTCGACGCGGTCACGGGCACATTTGCCGGATTGCCCGAGGGTGCACAACTGGTATCTCGGTCATTCGTCGCTACCCCCCAAGTCTTCTCGATTTCGTACGTTGGCGGGACAGGAAACGACGTCGTCGCGACGGCACAAGGCGCGGCGACACTCACGACGACGACGCTGACGAGTTCCGTGAATCCTTCGACCGTCGGGCAGTCGGTGACGTTCACCGCCACGGTGACGCCGAACTCCGGCAGCGCGACTCCAACCGGCTCGGTGACTTTCAAGGACGGCTCGACGACGCTTGCGACAGTTCCGCTGAACAGCTCCGGTGTGGCGACATTCACGACCGCCGCACTGCGATGGGTACGCATCCGATCAACGCGATCTATCAGGCCAACGTTCCGTTCGTAGCGAGCTTTGCCAACGTCAGTCAGGTCGTCAACGCAGCGTCAGGCACGGCGGTGCCCATGCTCGACGCGCGCGCGCTGGCACTGCTCGCACTTGCGCTGGCAGCGGCAGGACTGTTTTTCGCGCGCGGCAGTTACTCGCCGACCTGATAGACCTCGTCGCTGATTTTCCAGCCATCGCTCTCGCGCCTGAGCGTGACCTGACCCTTCACGTGGTCGATGACCGCGCTGCTTCCTTTGATCAGAAGGACGGCTTGATTCTCGCGGACGTAGCCGCCGACGATGCGCGCCTCCTTCAATCGCCAGTGAACCTTGTCTGAGAGATAGTCGACGTAGGAATCGAGCTTGCCCTCTTTTTCGCGTTTCGCCCACCTCTCGCGATTGTCCGCGTCGAGCAGCTTCAGGATCGTCTTACGATCATCCTTCTGCATCGCAGCGTTGTACGCGCGATACGCTTTGCCGATCTCACCTGCGTCTCCGGCGATCGGCTTGCCCCACTCTTTCGGCGCAACGGGGACGTCGAGCTGGATTTCAAATGCACGATTGTCATCCTTGAAGGATAGTTTTCCAGCCGCGTGCTGCCCTGCGATCTTGACTGTCGATTTCACTTTCGGGTCGTAGCAAAATCCGCATCCGTCGCCGGAGCCGAGGTAGTAGGAAAGGCCGTGATACTTGCCGTTGGGCTCGAATTGAAAGTAGACGACCGCGGTCTCATCATCGACGAACAGAGTGTCGATGGCCGGGCGCGGATCGTAGAACGCGTCGAAGAACGGAGACTTGAATCCATAGTTCGACACCGCCACTTCGATCAGCGGCTCGTCGCCGGAACGCGTCCAGTAAGCGTAAGCACCGCCGACCTTGAACCTGCTTTTGGTTCCCTCGAATGTTCCCGACGCTTGCCGGCTCTCCTCGGCCGCCAGCGCAAGAAAGGGCATGAATAGGGCGATCACCAGAGCGCTGCGCATGAATCCTCCTCGTGATTGGGAATCGCGCATCATAGCGCAAAGAACTGCGCCGTATCTTTGTTCAGCAGCACCCAGAAAGCGTAAATGCCCAGAGCCGTTCCGACCGGAAAGCTCAGCAGGTGAAGTGCGCCGACAGCCATCGTAAGAATGCGCGCTCCTGCATGCGATCAGCTTCTGGTGATCGTAAACCTTCGTGGTGACGGGAAGTCGTCAAGAAAACCTAAAGGTTTAATGGCGACGCGATGAACCGTCACCGGCTGGGAGGGTGAAACGACGCGCGATGTCGACACGCGATGGCGCCGGGAGTGAAGATCGCGCTGGCGACTCCGGCGACAACGGTTCCGTATTACAGCGCCGTAGGGCGCGCATGTGATCGGGCGGCCGCAAGGCCGCCGCCCGAATCGCTCATCAACAGACGATCGATCACCTTCTTGTGATCGTAAATCTCCCGAGCGCGAGACCGAGCTCGACGCCTTTTCCCCTTCCGGTCAACGACAGACGAATGTTGTCCTTGACGAGCGCCTGAGCCGACGCCGCTTTACCGGCGGCCGCCGCGGCCGACGCGGTATCGTATCGTCCAAAGAGCTCATCGATGCTCGACACGCGCGTGAAATAGCCCATACCGTCGCGAATTTCAGTCTTCCCCGCTGTTAGGCCGCCGCCGCGCGAAGAGAGACGGACGTTGGCCTTCTGTCCGTTGTCGCAGCGAATCGTTCCCGTGCCCGCCGCCGTCTTGTAAAACGCCGACCACCCTTTGAGGTTGTACTTCATCGTGCACTCGGTCATCCCCCGAGCATGCGCCGCCGACACCGCCACACCCATCGCGAGACACCCAATGACGATCGCTTTTAGTCTCATAAACCCTCCGATCTGAGCCAAGGTACACCCCGACATAAAGAAGGAATTGTGTCCGCGGTCACGTGGCGCGGTCGCAGAAACAAAAAGCGCCGGCAAGGCCGGCCGGCGACTCACTTGACAAAGTGACTAAATGTACTTAAGTAAGGAACGCCCGACAAGGAGATGCAAATGCGCAAGATCGTTTTCCTGGCGATGTCCTGTCTCATTTATGCCGGTGTCGCGCTCGCCGATGGCGCGGTCGTCGATCACCAAGATCTCTCAGGCGTCTTCACGAATCCTTGCAACGGAGAGTTGATCGCGTTCAGCGGAAACGCTGTCTTCGTGACGCACATCACGCCTCGCCCCGACGGCAGCGTTCGCACCAATATTCGCGCCAATACACAAGGCGTCAGTGGTGTCGGCCTAACGACCGGAGCGTCGTACCAACTCATCGAGACGATAGATTTCAACGAACTCCTGACGCCCGACAATGACACGATGCGCCAGCACGTGGTGCTGAACATCGTCGGTCATGGTGATGCACCCAACTTCTTCCTGCATTTAATCGAAACGGTTCACGTGGACTTCGCTACCGGCGACGTCGACGTGAAAATCCAACAGGACAGGACCGAGTGCCGGTGATCGCCAATCCGGTGAAGCGACTCGGGCGGCCTCGCGGCCGCCCGATTTGTTTACTGCGCGAGATGTGACTTACTGCAACTCGCGGCGGTAGACCCCCCGGCCCATGGTGCTGACGTAGAGCGTGCGATCGCGCTTGCGGATCACGAGGCTCGAGATGAACGTGTTGGGCAGGCCCTCACTGAAAGGAGCCCACGAATCGCCGCCGTCGACGCTGCGAAAGACGCCGAGGATGTTCGAGACGTACAGCGTGTCATCGAGTTTCGGATCGAGCGCAACGCCGCTGAGACCGAGATCGGGAAGCGAAAGCGACGGAAGCGCGCCGCTGACATCGAACCATGTCGCGGCCGTACCAACGCCGACCGCGCCGCGCCACAGCTGTCGGAAGCCGATGCCGCCGAGAGCGCCGCGCGTCCCGAATGCCAGGAACACCCGCAGCGGATCATCCCAATCGACCGCGATGGCGTGAATGCGCTGATTCGGAAGCCCGGCGCGCGCGAGCTCGGTCCACGTCGCGCCGCTGTCAATCGAATGCCAGACGCGCCCCGATGATGTGGCCGCGTAGGCGTGGTTGTCGTCCGATGGCGCGTATGCAACTGCAGTGAACTCGACGTTGGGAACCGAGAGCACGCTCGTCCAGTTCGTCCCGCCGTTCGTTGAATGAAAAACGTTGCCGGTGGCTGCCTCGATCGTGAGGAGCAAATCGGTGTTGTTCCAGGCGATTGAAAACGGCTTGGCGTTGAGGTTGGAGGTATTGATTGTTTGAGGCGTCCAGACCTGGTTGGCGGGGATG
>QHVX01000192.1:5202-9829 GCA_003222375.1 Acidobacteriota bacterium | reverse complement strand
GAAATCGCCGCGCTCGACCGCTTTCGTGCCCTTCTCGATGCGATTCACCGCGCGCGTGATCGAGTAGATCAGGACGGCCGCAAAGAGGGCCGCCATCATGTAGATGAACAGCAGCATCACGCTGAGGCTCGTGATGACGTTGAAGAGGATCCGTACGTACTGATCGGATCCAGCGCCGAAGTAGAACTGGAAGAGCGAAGAGACGGGATTGATGATCAGCGTGAAGAGCTGATGCTCGTCGTCGCTGCCGCCGCTCTTCCAATCGTTCAGCGATGTCAGATCGCCCCAGATGATCTTCCGGCCGATGGAGTGGACGATGAGGTCCTCCATATCGCCATCGTCGGCATTGAAGTCGACGTTGCTCCCCTCGACCTTCATGTTGACTTTGTTCTTCCGTCCTGTGTCCGACTCGCGTCCGACGCGAATGATCATGCCGGCGCGTTCGTGGAGTTGATCGATCCACGTCTTGTCGATCGGCTGGACGAAGACGACGGTGCGGGGACGTTCGGCGGTCCTTGGAAACTGTCGCGAGGCGACCAGCAACGGTTCGCCGTCGCGCCATGCCATGCCGCTGAACGTCGTCTCTTTGAGCCAGTCCGGCAACTTCGCGCCGCTGTTGGCGTCGGTGTCGTAGATCTCGAGCGTCGGAAGCGCGTCGGCCGGCTTCTTTCCCGTCAGGCCATATTCGAGCGCCGCCGATTCCATCTGGCCCAGGCTCGCCTGTCGCTCTCCGCGCAGCGCGGCGTGACTCATCACGCCGGCGATCATGTAGCCGATCGTGAGAAGAAGAATCGCGAACAGGAAGAACGGCATCATGCCGATCAGCAGGTAGCTCAGGAACAGCCGCCGCCCGACGCGCCAGAACAACGCGCGCATCAGCCATCGGATCGCGACGGCGAATCCGTACAGGGTCAGAGCGATGACGACCAGCCACGCGAGAAATTCGGTGAAGGTCAGCAGTCCGGTTGGGAACGGGGTTCCACGCAACCCGCGGCGAACGAACTCCGCGCCAATGATGACCAGACAGCCGATCAGCCAGACGAGGAACAGACGTCCGCCGCGGCGTTTCGGCTCCAGGGCTGAGGTTGTCGGGCGAACTGGCAGCATGCGGTTTAGCTAAACCGAACAAGTTATACGCGCAAAAGGGTTGTCAGGTTGTCGAGTTGTCCGGTTGTCTGCCCGTCGACAACCCGATAACCCGACAACCTGATAACTTAAATCTCCCGGAGCGCCCGAGTGATCGGCATCCGCGCGGCGCTGATCGCAGGGATCAAGCCGCCGAGCACGCCCGAGATCACCGCCAGCACGATTCCGATCGACGCCACCACCTGATCCACCCTGAAGTTGAACGCCACCTCGGAAAACGTCTGCCAGTTGACGGTGCCGGTCGAGATGAGATTCACGGGCAGCGCGAGGAGAATACCCATGACGCCGCCGAGGAATGCGACGAATGCGCTTTCGATGATCATGGCGCCGACGATTGCGCGGCGTTTGAATCCGATCGCGCGCATCGTCGCCAGCTCCCGTTTGCGCGATGAGACCGCGGTGAACATCGTGTTCATCGTGGCAAGCACCGCCGCGGCAACCATGAATAGCGTGACGATGAAGACCAGGATGACGATGCCGAGAAGACCATTGACCTGATCGACGTAGTACTGGTATTCGGTTTTCACCTGCAGCTTCAGGCGATTGTCGTTCTTGATCGCGGCTTTGATCGATTCGAAAGCGGCGTGATCGGCGGGCTGAATCAGCAGCGACGAATACGCGGAGCGTTTTCGGGCTTCGCCGAGGTAATCGACATCGGCCCAGATCTCGGAGGCGAACGCCGTGCCGGCGGCATCGAACACACCCACGACATTCCACGTCTGCGGCCCGAATTTGAACGTGTCGCCCAAGTCCGTATTCTTGAAACGCTCACGAATGCGGCGCGCGACAATCACTTCATTCGTGGCGGGGCGAAACATTCTTCCCTGAACGAGTTTGACGTAGGGGCGCAGCGCGAACGCGTTGGGCGTGATGCCGCGGACGACCACGTTCGCACCTTTCGGGTCATCCTTTTTCGGGATCTTGAACGCAATCACGATTTCGGGCGAGACGAGCGGCTGGCCCTTGTCGTCTTTCTGAATGCCGGGGAGCGCGCGAATGATGCGATAGGCCTCCTTCGTCACCCAACTCGACACCTCGGCCTGCGCCCCTTCGCGAAGGACCATCATCGAATCCTTCGATCCCGATGTCGTCGTCGCTCGCAACACTCCGTTGTAGAGCGCCATCATCGACAGCATGACCGCGATGACGATCCCGATGCCGAAGATCGACATCAACGTCGAGACGCTGCGAGCTTTGAGATTCTGGATGTTGTACTTGAGAGGAATCATCACACCACTCTCCGCAGTCCATCGACGACGCTCATATTCGCCGACCGCATCGCCGGCCACCCACCCGCCAGCAGACCGACACCGAGCGAGGCGATCACGCACGCGATGATCGGAGTGGGATACAAGCCAAAGTTGACGAGGAAGCCCTGCGTCACTTCGGTCATGTTCACGAAGCGATAGACGAATGTGCCGCCGAGAACGCCCACAGTTCCGCCGATCAGCGTCAGCAGCGCGAACTCGATCAGCATCAGCGTCAACACCAGTCCGCGTGGGAAACCGATCGCTTTGAGCACGGCAATCTCGGTCACGCGTTCGCGCGCCGACATGCTCATCGTGATCGCGGCCAGCAGGATGACCATGAAGATCGAGCAGAGGCTGATGCTGTGGAACAGCAGCTTGATGTCTCCCATCATCGACAGGAAGTTGAGCTGAAATTCTTTTTCGGTGAACGTTTCTGTCGGATCGGTACTGTTGCGGAACATGTCGTCGATCTGTTTGCTGACCGACGTCATGTTCTTGGCGTCCTTCACTTTGATCCAGAACATGCCGACCAGACCGTTGTTGCCCATCGCCTGCTGGAAATAGTCCATGCGGAAGAACAGCGAGGACGAGTCGATCGGATGTTTGTACACCCCGCGGATGTTGAGCTCCGGATTGAACGGGAAGATCGTGCTCTTCAGCGTGATGCGATCGCCGACTTTCCAACCGAAGCGCTTCATCAGCTCCGGCCCGACGATCGTGCCCTGTCGGTCATTGGCGTAGGCTTCGAATTCCTTGTCGGGGATCGCGTAATCGTCGAAGACGGTGCGCATGTGGTGGTGATCGATGGCGAAGTTCGCGAAGAAATTCTTCGGTTCTTTGTAGTACGCGCCGAACCACTGCATCTGACAGACGTCGACGATGCCCGGAATCTGTCGAATCTTCTGCTCGTGGGCAACCGGCAGAACGTTCGCCAGCGAGATCGCCGACTGCGTCGCCAGCCGGTTCTGACCCTTGCCGGCCTCTGAGAACAGCGTGAAGTTTTCGAGGATCGAGAGCAGCGTCGCGATGAAGAAAAAGATCGCGGCCATGAGCAGGACCGTCAGGATCGCGCGCAAGCGATTTCGAAAAATGTTGCGATAAATCAACTTCGAGAACTTCATGCTTCCGCCCGCGCTGACATCGCTTCCATGCCCGCGCCGGTGAGCATCTCGACGAGCATGCCTTTCTCGAGATGCAGGGTGCGGCGCGCGTGTTGCGCCGCCTTCGGATCGTGCGTGACCATGATGATGGTCTTCTGGAACTCGTCGTTGAGCCGCTGCAGCAGATTCAGGACTTCTTCGGCGTTGCGCGCGTCGAGATCGCCAGTCGGCTCGTCGGCGACGATGATCGTCGGATCGGTGACGATCGCGCGCGCGATGGCGACGCGCTGTTCCTGTCCGCCCGAAAGCTGCCGCGGATAGTGGAACATGCGGTCGCCGAGGCCGACGATGTTGAGCGCGGTGTTGACGTGCTCGCGCCGCTCCTTCCTCGACAACTTGGTGAGCAGCAGCGGAAGCTCGACATTCTCGAACGCGTTGAGCACCGGAATGAGGTTGTAGAGCTGGAAGATGAATCCGACGTGGCGCGCGCGCCAGCTCGCGAGCTGCGTCTCGCTGAATCGAGAAATTTCCTTCTCCTCGACCAGGATCCTGCCGCCGGTCGGCCGGTCAATGCCTGCGATGAGATTCAGCAGCGTCGTCTTTCCTGATCCCGATGGACCCATCAGCGCCAGGAAATCGCCGCGGCCGACATCGACCGATACGCCGTTCAGAACCGGGACGTCGAATTCGTCGCGGCGGTAGATTTTCTTGACATTTTCGATTCGGACCAGAACTTCCATTTCACTCTCCATATCGGACCAGTTGTCCTTCTTTGAGCCTTTCGGGATTCTCGCTCACAACGCGCTCGCCGGTACGAACGCCGCTGGTGATTTCGACACGATCTTCGCGTACCAGTCCAGTGGTTGCCCGGCGCCACACAATGCGGTTTTGCGCGTCGACGATTGCGACACGGCCGTCGGAAAGCGCTGCCGTCGGCAACCACATGCGCGGCGGCTCGCGCAGCTCCGCTTCACTTCGTTCGCTTTGCAGGAATGAGGCGGTCGCGCTCATCTCCGGCAGCAGCCGCGCGTCGGGATTGATGATCTTGACCTTGACCTGCACGATCGCCTTCGCGCGATCGGCGGTCGGAATGATCTGCCGCAGCTCGCCGCGCCACTTGCGATTCGGAAA
>QHVX01000192.1:0-5146 GCA_003222375.1 Acidobacteriota bacterium | reverse complement strand
TGGTGCAGATTGCGCCGGCGGGAAGCGTTCCCGAGACTTGGCCGAGCGTGACCGAGGAGATCACTTCGCCGACTTCGGTGTTTTTTGTCGCGATGGTGCCGTCGAACGGCGCGCGGACCGTCATGTCGGTCATGTTGATCCGAATTTGTTCCACGCGCGCACGCGCAGCCTTCAACTGCGCGTCGGCATTGTCGAGAAGAGACCGGCTGGTGACGCCTTGCTTCCACAGCGCGAGCTGGCGGTTGTACTCCTGCTCCGCCTGCACGAGCGCCGCATTCGCTTCCGCGAGCTGCGCTTCCATGGTCGTGCTTTCGAGCACGGCGAGGACCTGACCCTTTTTTACTTTGTCGCCGACGTCGAAGTTCAGCTTCACGACTTTTCCGGAGATCTTCGGCGTGATTTTCGATTGCCTGTCGGCGACGAGATACCCGGTCGCGCTGAGAAGGGCCGGGTTCGTGACGTTGACAGTCGGCTTGAGGACGAGCGTCTCGACCATCGCGGCACGGCTCGGCGCAATCCACTGCCTGTAGATCACGATACCGGCCACGAGGAGCACGATCAGCGCGAGAAACCAGCCCACGATCCTGGCGATCGGGGGCCTGCGATGCTCCTGCTCGGGCTCGCGGTTAATGCGCAGGGCAGTTAGATCCGGGCGGACCGACATGAGGACCGGGAAATGATAGCGAAGTTGTCGGGTTGTCGAGTGATCGGGTTGTCAGAAGTCAGAACCTGACAACCTGACAACCTGACAACCCGACAACCAGGTTCATCCGGCTGACACCTGAATCGCAGTACGCCCAGTCGTGGCTGATGCCGACGACCATGAGCGAATCGTCAGGGCAGAGCTGGCCCAGGGCTGCGCCTAACGTCGAAACATCGGTGCGGTCCGTCGACTGGATGACGAACGTCGCTTCGAACGGCAGATCGACGACGACCCCGAGGCGCGCGATGGCCTCGTGCAGCTCGCGGTAGTCCGCGTTGGGAGTCATGCTGTGTCGAATCATCAGGAAATCGCGCGTGGTCGTGAACTGGGTGCACGCGACGAGGATGCGCGCGTCAGGCGCCACATACGGCCGCAGCCACCGCACCAGCGGCGCCGCGTGGCGCTGTTCGGTCAACCACACGTGCCAGCTCTGATCGAACGTCGGCTCGGCGCCCAGGCGCCGCATGGCGCGGGAGAGATCGACTGTCAGATCGCCTTCATGGCAAATCTGAAACAGCTTGATCTCTGCCATTAATGATCATGATAAATCATCATGATTATCGCGATCAAGAAAGAAATGATGCTAATGACCCCGCAAATTGCGAACAGCGGATTGCTGTAGGTGAAGCGAATCGAGTGCGCGCCGTCCGGAACGACCAAACCCTGAAATCCGACGTTTGCGACTTGCAGCGCCGCGGGTCGGCCGTCGATCGCTGCCTTCCAGTAGCGATGTGGCGTGACGCTCGCGACGAGAAAGGATTGCCCATCAGCGCGAACGCTGATATCGGCCCGATTCGCGGACTCATTCACTCGGATCACTTCGGCGCGCGCAGGAATGAACGGCGGAGCGGTCACGAATGCGACTCGGTCGCTCCATCGCCGCGTCGCCAGGTTGCGGACGAATTCCTCACGTGTGCCGGCTGGCACGAGCTGATCGGCGAACCAGTAACGTGGCAGCGTGGCGCCGGGCGCGATGCGAATCGGACGGCCGGGAAGAATCAGATATTCGGCGTTGCCCATCAGCATGAACGGCCGCACCGGCGCACCCTGCGCGAGCGCTTCCCACATCGACTGGACGACATCGGATGTCGGACGCAGCGTCGTCAGGTTGATGTCGATTTCGTAGATCGTCCGCAGTCCGTACAGCGCCGGAGTGAATGGCATCAGCGCCGTGCGTTGCGACCAGTAGGTCCGCGCGCCGCCCTCGAGCGCGATTCCGTGCTGGCCCCAGATCGGCCACTCGGCCTGATGAAAAATGCGATTCGGTCCGCTGACCGCAAGCGTGACCGGCGGTGGACTGAAAAACCTCCGCGGCATCCTCGGCGCGAGCTCGTTGATGTGCAAAGCAAGATCGCCGACCGTCAGCAGAAGCAGAAATGGCGCGAAGCGGCGATCGATGCGATCGAACGCCATCGCCGCCAGAACGATCATCGCGAAGAGGCCTAACAGAATGAATTTTTCGGGATAGCGAATCCATCGATAAAAGACTGGCAACGTGCCCGTCGCCAGCAGATACGAGAGAGCCATCGCGATCCAGGTCCACTTCGCGAGCCGCATCACAATCCCCGCGACCGCCAGCAGCGGGGCCAGGAATCCGCAGTAGATGCTGATGATCAGCGGCAATCGCGGCGGCCGATACCGCGACGCGCCACGAAACTCACTTCCGTCGTCGGTGATGCGGCCGAACGCGTGCGAATAGAACAGCTCGAGCGGCCGGATCAGCGGCATGCTCCACGAAGTTCCCTCTTCGAATGTCAGCGCGCGCGCGCGGCCGGAATCGCGCCTGAGATCGAGCGCGGGGATGATCGCGACTGCGCCGATGCCGAGGGCGAGAAGGAGTGAAACTACGACCCTCACCCGCCGCTTCGCGGCACCCTCTCCCAGGGGGAGAGGGATCAGGATGAGCGTCATCACGATCACCGACACTTCGGCCGCCAGCAACACCAAGCCGAGGCAAATGGCGAGGTGAAACCAGCGGCTCTGGCGCGCGAACATCACGATCAGCGGCCACCAGGCCACCGAAGTCAGAAACGGAAGCAGATTGGTCAGCGACAGGATGACGCCGCCGAATGCGAACGCGATCGCGCCGAAGAGGGCCGACTCGATGCGCAGCGCCATCGATCGCAGCAGCAGAAACATCCCGATCGCCGCCACAGCGATGTGCGCGACGATCTCGAGATTGAACCCGAAGAAAAAGCTGGGAAGAAATGCGAGCCAGGTCCCGGGATAAAACGCCTGGAATCCCGGATTCGCCGCCAGCGGCTGTCCGGCCGACCAGTAGCGGTTCCAGAACGGAAACTCACCACCGAAGATGACGTGCCTCAAAATAAATCGTGATGGTAAATAGTCACGATAAATATCTCTAATGTAGAAGCCGGCGCCGAGGAACAGCACGTCGGAAAAGAGGAGCGCGACGGCGACCGCCAGCAATGCGGCGATCTTTGCATCCGTCGAAATCTTCACGTGCGGCTACTGGCCGCTCTTCGCCGGTTCGTCAATGGCCACCCGCGGCCCCAACTGCGTGAGCACGAACGCGTAGTCGAACGCCAGGTCGTGCAGCGCGTCGTACCGGCCCGAAGCTCCACCGTGACCGGCGCCCATGTTCACTTTCAGCAGCAGCGGATTGTTGTCGGTCTCTTCGTCCCTTCCCAGTATCCGACCTGGCTGTCATTGAGCGAAGTGCGCACGAGCATCGTCGGGTAACGCTTCTTCGCGACGTTCGAGTATGGGTCGTAGCTCTTCATGTAGGCGTAGGCTGCTTTCTCATTCGGATTTCCCCACTCGATGTACTCCTGCGTGGTGAGGGGCAGCGTCGGATCGAGCATGGTATTCATGACGTCGACGAACGGCACGTACGCCACCACGATGTCGAAGAGGTCCGGCCGCATATTCGTGACCGCGCCCATCAACAACCCACCCGCACTCCCGCCCGAGATCACCAGCTTCTCTTTCGAGGTGTACTTCTCGTTGACGAGGTGTTCAGCGGCGGCGACGAAATCGCTGAAGGTGTTCTTCTTCGTCATCATGCGTCCTGCTTCGTGCCAGGCCTTCCCCATCTCGCCGCCGCCGCGGATGTGCGCCATGGCATAGACGAAGCCGCGATCGAGAAGAACGAGACGCGATGGCGAAAAAGTCGGATTCGTCGATGAGCCATACGAGCCGTACGAATAGAGCCAGAGCGGATTGACCGCCCGCGGCTTGACGTCCTTGCGATAGACGAGCGAGATCGGAATCTTCACGCCGTCCTTGGCGGTCGCATAGATGCGTTCCGACGTGTATTGCGACGGATCGTAATTGGGGACCTCGACGCGCTTGAGCAACGTCTGCTGATGCGTGTCCATGTTGTAGTCGTAAGTGCTGTTAGGCGTCACCAGCGACGTGTATGTGAACCGGAAGACATTCGTGTCGAAGACATGATTCTGGCTCGGACCGGTGGTGTAGGTCGGCTCGGGAAAGGAGATGCGATGCGACTTGCCCTCACGGAGATCGAGAACCTCGAGCTGCGTCAGCCCGCCTTCCCTCTCGGTCGCGACCACATAGTTCGCGAACAGCTCGATGCCCGTGATGTAGACCGGCTTTCGGTACGCGACCACCTCTTTCCAGTTTTTCTGCTGCGGGTCGGAGACCGGCGCGCTGACGATGCGATAGTTGATGCCGGCGTCGTTCGTCAAAATGTAGAAGCGATCACCGCGATGATCGAGGTAGTACTTCAAGTCGTCCTTGCGCGGGACGATGACGCGCGGCGGGGCCGTCGGGTCGCTGCTCGGAGTCGCGCGCACCTCGGTCGCCGTCTTGCTCTCGGAAGTGACGAAAATCCAGTCGCCGGAGAGTGAGCGATCGCCATACACGTCGAAGAGATCGTCCTTCTCCTCGTAGACCAGGGCGTCGTCGGACGAACCGAGGGTGTGGCGATACAGGCGCCACTGGCGCTTGGCAGGATTCTCGACGGTGTAGAAAACCGTCTTGTTGTCAGCCGCCCAGAGAACGGTTCCGGTCTTCTCGGCATGGTCGGGCAGATCCTGCCCGGTGCGGAGATCCTTGACATGAAGGACGTACTGGCGATAGCCGACGTTGTCGGTGGAATAGGCGAGAAGGCTGCCGTCGTCGCTGACTTCGTAGCGGCCGACGTTCATGAACTTCTGACCTTCCGCCAATTTGTTGACGTCGAGCGTGATCTCCTCGGGCGCATCGATGCCACCCTTCTTCCGCGCGAAGATCGGATACTGCTTTCCCTCCACCGTGCGCGTGTAATAGAAATAGTCCCCTTTGCGATATGGCACGTTGGTGTCGGTCTGCTTGATGTGACCGAGCATCTCGTCGTACAGCTTCTTCTGCAGCCCCTCGGTCGGCTTCATGAACGCTTCGGTGTAGGCGTTCTCCGCCTCCAGATAGGCGATCGTTTCGGGACTCGCTTTCTCGCGGATCCAGCCGTAATCGTCGGTG
>QHVX01000216.1 GCA_003222375.1 Acidobacteriota bacterium | reverse complement strand
TGAAGCGCTTTCTGATTGCCGGTTGCCATCGCGTCGAGCCTGCCGATCGCCTGGTCGGCGAGGTCGAGTCCCTTTCGACGCAGGCGCTGGGGCGCTCGTTCGCCCGCTTCGACAACCAGAAATTCGTTCATGGACCGTACTGTGGGGCGCAACGCTATCACGTCTTCACGCCGAATCTACCGTCCGTTGCAGACTCGCTGACACGCTTTGACTTACACATTCTCATCGGAGTTTTTGATAACCTTCACAAATCGTCCGCGTAGCTTCCTGAGGCAGAAGATGAGTCCCGGAAATCCGAACGTACCGGTCATTTTTCCGCAGAGCCCGTTCGTCACGTTTCAACAGTACGGATTGCACAACGACATCGGCAACGTCTGCGAGTATCCGAAGGCGGAAGTGATCAACAATCTGCGCGCGGCGTGGCAGCGCTCGCGTTAGCACCCTGCTAGACTTCGGCACACCTCAAAAGGAGATATCCATGTTCAGACGGATCGCGAATCTCTTCCGCGGCTTCATCGGTCTCTTCGTCTCCGGGTTGGAGCGGCAGAACCCCGAGGCGCTGCTGGAAGTTGAGAAGGAAAATCTTCGAAAGCAGATCGCGAATTACAACCAGGGTCTGGCCGCCCACGCCGGACTTGCGGAGAGCCTGATGGCCCAGGTGCGAAAGCTCGAATCCGATGAGCGCGAGCTGCGCGCGAAAGCGGCCGCGAATCTGCGCGCCGGCAATCGCGAGGCGGCCGGCAATCTGGCGCTCCGTCTGCAAACCGTTCAGCGCGAATTGGGTGAGAATCGCACCCAGCTCGAGCAGGCCGAGAAGACGTACAAAGAACTGCTCCGCGCGCGCGACGTTTCGGTCAAAGCGGCGCAGGACAAGATCGAAGCCCTGAGGTCGAGCCTCACCGATCTCAAGATCAAGCGCGCGACCGCGGAGTTGGCGGAGATGGCCAGCGGAATGATTTCGACGATCGGCGGAAGCGGCGATACGCTCAATCGCCTCAGCACCATGGTCGAAGAGGAGCGGACCAAAGCCGCGGGACGTGCTCGCGTGGCCCGCGATTCGCTCCCGATGGCCGACATCCAGATCAAAGAAGGAGAGCAGAAGGCATTGGCCGAACAGGCGCTCGCCGATTTCGCCGCCAAGGAAGGACTGGCGCTCGAGCCGGCCGCCGGCACATCGGCGACCGAGACACCGGCGAAGACGTTAGGGCCGACGGCGCAGTAAATCCCGCGCTTGCTGGCGCCACATGTTCCGCTATCTCAAAGAAGCCTTCTGGGCACGGCCTGACCTCGGTGGGTTGGGCCGCATTCCTTGGAACGCGCTCATCGTCGGCGGAGCCGTGGTCAGTCATCTCCTCATCGACGACACCAGCACCACGACGACTTCGACGACGTCGGGGCGGGCGTTGGAGAATTGATGGCCGTCAAGCTTCCCCAGTGGGCCGAGCGTCTGATCGACCTGTACGAGTCGGAAACCGCGAATCAGTTCATCCTCTACGGCAACGTCAACGACCGATTCGTTCTACCGAGCGGCGACACGTGCAAGATCGGGAGCCTCTACGATTTTTTGCGCGACATCCTCATGCCTCGCTTCGAAGTCCTGCTCTCCTACGACCTCGGCAATGGCATCCGGGTCGAGCGTGGCGGCGAGCTGTTGTCGCAGTGGCAGGGATTCAAAGAATCGCCCGAGCTGCCGCGCGCGCCGCGACAGGCGATCGAATTTCTGACGCGATACTTCCGCTACACCGCAAATCTCGCAAGGCTCGGACAGCAGGCGCCGCGCGTCGGTTTCGTCATGAAAGCCGCCCATCTCGTCGCGCCGGCACTTCCCGGTGCGCTCAATTACGATCTGAATGCGCTGGCCCTTCTGATTCGCGACTGGGCCACCGATGACCTTCTGTCGCGCCACCAGTTGGTCACGTGGCTGGTCGCCGACAACCTCAACGACCTCCATCCACTGCTGGTCAATAACGGCCGAACTTCCGCGATGCAGATTCCGCTGCCGTCGGTCGATGACCTTCACAGCGCGCTCGAGCTGATCGCTCCGAAATGTCCGATCGCGCTCGAACAAAAGAAGGGCGAGCTTGACGCGCTGGCCCATCAGTTTGCGGGCGCGACGCTGACGTCGATCGAGAGCCTGCTCAAGGTAAAGAATCACGACGGTCAGCGCCTGGCGTCGTCCGATCTCCGGCGGCTTGATCGACTTCATCGAATCCGCGCGCACGCTCGACGATGTCTACGCGCAGGACAAACTCAAATCGTGGCTGCGGCAGGATCTGCAGCTCTGGCGCGCGAATGATCTCGCCGCCATGCCGATGGGTTACCTTGTTTGTGGACCGGTCGGAACGGGTAAGACCTATCTGGTCGAGTGCCTGGCGGGCGAGGCGGGCATCCCGGTCGTGAAGTTGAAGAACTTTCGCGACAAGTGGGTAGGCAGCACGGAAGGGAATCTCGAAAAGATTTTTCGGCTGCTGGAAGGCCTCGGTCGCTGCTTCGTTTTCATCGACGAAGCCGATCAGGCATTGGGAAGGCGCGACTCCGGAACCAACGATGCCGGACTCTCGGGACGCATCTACGGAATGTTCGCCGAGCAGATGTCGAAAACCGACAATCGCGGAAAACTGGTGTGGGTCCTCGCGTCGAGCCGTCCCGATCTCATCGAAGTCGATCTGAAGCGTCCCGGCCGTGTCGACGTCAAGATACCGATTTTTCCATCGACCACGCCGGAGGAGAGCTTCGCGCTCATTCGCGCGCTTTCGAAGCGGCGAGGAATTCAACTGACGGACGAAGATTTCAAAGCCGTTCGTGAAAAGATTCCGACGCTGCTCACGCCGGGCGCGGCCGAAGTGCTGGCCGTGAAGATTTACCGCAACTCGAAGACGGAAAAGATATCGCCGCGCGAGGCGCTCTCGCATGCGCTGACGGGATATCAGTCCCCCGTGCCGCCTGACGTCATGCAGTTTCAGATCGCGCTGGCTGCGAAGGAGGCGACCGACGGCGAGTTCGTACCGGAACAATTTCGGTCGCTACGCTGATGGACAAAACCGAAACCCTCGTCGAGCGCCGCATGCGCTACATCGAACGCCAGAAAAAACTCGGACACGGCGTCGACGTTCGATTCGACGGTCTGAAGCCCGTTGGATCAGGTCCGCCCAATCGCCATGGCCTTCCGAAGATCCCGATCGACCAGCACGTTGTCCAGAACTGGCCGGTCCTCAGCCTCGGCGAATCTCCTGAGATTCCTCTCGCGAAATGGCGTCTCGAAGTCGGCGGACTGGTCGAGAATCCTTTCACGCTGACGTGGGAGGAGCTCATGTCGCTGCCGCAGGTTGAAGATGTCAGCGACTTTCACTGCGTCACGACGTGGAGTCGTCTGGACAATCATTGGCGCGGCGTGCAATTCAAGACGATAGCCGAGCTGGCCGTGCCGCGGGAAAACGCGAAGTGGATTCTCACGACCGGCTATGACCGCGATGTGACTTCCGGCGAGGAGTACACGACCAATCTTCCACTCGCTCGCGCGATTGAAGACGACGTGCTGCTGGTCCACACGTGGGAAGGAAAGCCTCTGCCGCGCGACCATGGCGGTCCGTGCCGCATGATCACGCCGAAGCTCTACGCCTGGAAAGGGGCGAAGTGGATTCGCAAGATCGAGTTCCTCGATCGGAATCACCGAGGGTTCTGGGAAGTGCGCGGATACTCGGACACCGCCGAGCCGTGGTTCAACGATCGGTACTCGAGCGGCTAACCGATCTTCACGCCCTCGAGGTCGGGTTTCGGATATTCCATCCGGAAGTCTTCCAGCGCATCGACAATCGTTTTTGCCACGACGTAGTTGCGCAGCCACTTCTTGTCGGACGGCACCACGATCCACGGCGCCCACCTGGTCGATGTCTTCTCGAGCGCGTCCTCGTACGCTTTCTGATAGTCGCCCCACAGCTTGCGCTCCTCGATGTCGACGGCGTTGAATTTCCATCGCTTGGTGGGATCGTCGATGCGCGCCTGCAACCGTTCGGCCTGTTCCTCCTTGCTGATGTGCAGGAAAAATTTGAGGACTGTCGTTCCGCTCTCGGTGAGCGTCCGCTCGAAGGCGTTGATCTGGTCGTAGCGTTTGTGCCAGACCTTCTCGGGCACCAGCTCGTGAACGCGTACGATTAATACATCTTCATAATGACTACGATTAAATATTACTATTTCACCGGCGGCGGGCACCTGCGCATGCACGCGCCACAGAAAATCGTGCTCCAGCTCGACTGATGTCGGTTTCTTGAACCCGCGCATCACGTGACGCACGGTGCCGTCCTTTCCCGACGTGTCCATCCCCTGCAAAACGACCAGCAGCTTGTGCTTGTGCTCCGCGAAGAGGAGCTCCTGCAGGTCGGTGAGCTTGTCGGTCAGCTTTTCGTTCTTTGCGATGCATTCGTCTTTGTCTCCCGGCGCGGCGCTGGTGTCGCCGGGATCGAAATCGCGCAGATGGACTTTTTGTCCGGGCTTCACCTGCAGCTTTTTCATGATCGAAAAGATGCTATAACGCATCGGTGACAACGAAATCGCGATTTCTGCTCGTCGGCCGGCTGCGGTTTTAGCTGGTGCTCGTACCGCTGCTCGACCTTTTGCCGTTTTTCACGCAGTGCGTTCCGTTCGTTGACGACCGTGTCACCTGGGGTGGTTATACGGCACGGCTCGGTCCGCAGACGGTGCTTCTCGACGTGGCAGCGGCCTAGCAGTAGGATTTTCGTCCTGCATGTCGCTCCCTCAGGAAACCGCCGCTCTAGCCGCTGTCGTCGTCCCGGAACCGGCGCCGATTGCACCCGCCGCGCCGGCACCGCTGTTCGACCGCGAGCTGAGCTGGCTGGCGTTCAATAAGCGCGTGCTTGGCGAGGCCGAGAATCCGGACGTTCCGCTCCTCGAGCGCGTGAAATTCCTGAGTATCTGCTCGAACAACCTCGACGAGTTCTTCATGATCCGCGTCGGCGAGGTTCGCGATCTCCTGGCTGCGAAACTTTCCGAGGCCGGGGTCGTGCAGAGCGAGAAGCTGGATGAGATCCGCAAGCGGTCGCGCACTCTGCTGGAGCAGATGTACCGCTGCTTCGGCGAAGAGCTCATTCCCCTGCTGAAGAAAGAAGGCATTCGCATCGAGCGCGTCGGCGATCTCGCCAAGAAAGAGCGCGCGGCGATGGAGGACTATTTCGTCAAGAATATCGAGCCGATCCTGACGCCGCTGGCGATCGATCCGGGACATCCATTTCCATTCATCGCGAATCTCGCGCTCAACTTAGCGCTGCAACTGGAGTCGAAGTCGGGCGATACGCACGTGGTCGTTGTCAAAATCCCGGAGCAGTCACCGCGGCTTGTCCCTCTCCCTGAGCCGGGACGCTATACGCTGCTCGAAGATGTCATCACCTCGCACATTGGGCGCTTTTTCCCGATTCTCAAGGTCCGCAAATCGGTTCCTTTCCGCGTCATTCGCAATTCGGATATCTCGATCAAAGAGGAAGACGTTCAGGACCTTCTCAAGAGCGTCGAGAGCGAGTTGCGGAAGCGCGAGCGCCGCGAAGTCGTCTGGCTGGAAGTGGAGGCAGGATCCGATGAGCGTCTGGTCTCGCTGCTGATTGAAGAGACAGAGGCGTCGAACAAAGACGTCTTTTTCGCGCCCGGCCCGTTGAAGCTCGGCGATCTGAGCCATCTTCATCAGACGGCGAACTACGCCTCGCTCAAGGACCCGCCCTTCAACCCTCGCATACCGGCGCAGTTGGCTTCGTCCGAGGACATCTTTTCCATCATTCGGCGTGGCGACGTCCTGCTGCATCGGCCTTACGATTCGTTCAGCTCCGTCGTCGAATTCGTGCAGACGGCGGCCGATGATCCCGACGTCAAAGCGATCAAGCAAACGCTCTACCGCACCGATCCCGGATCACCGGTGATCGAGGCTCTAGCGAACGCGGCCCAAAAAGGCAAGCAGGTCACGGCGGTTGTGGAGGTTCAGGCGCGGTTCGATGAGTTGAAAAACATTACGTGGGCCCGCCGTCTGGAGGAGGCCGGCGTTCAAGTCGTTTACGGCCTGGTAGGCCTGAAGACACATTGCAAAGTTTGTCTCGTCGTTCGCGGCGAGGCCGACGGGTTACGGCGCTACGTCCACCTCTCGACCGGCAACTACAACGCCACCACCGGTCGTTTGTACACCGATCTCGATCTGTTCACCTGCGATCCCGATTTTGGCGCGGACGCATCGCAGCTCATGAATCTGCTGACGGGGTACTCGGTCGCGGGCGTTCAGGAGCTCATCGAACGCACCGATGCGCCAGTGAAGTGGCGGCAGTTCGTCGTGGCTCCGATGGATTACCAGCGATGGGTGGTGGAGAAAATCGACCGGGAGACGAAGAACGCCAAGGATGGAAAACCTGCGCGCATCACGGCAAAGATGAACGCGCTGGTCGACACGGCCGTCATCGAGGCTCTCTATCGCGCCAGCAAAGCGGGCGTGAAGATCGAGCTTCTGGTCAGGGGAATCTGCTGTCTCGTCCCCGGTCTGCCAGGCATCAGCGAGAACATCCAGGTGATGTCGGTCATCGACCGTTTTCTCGAACACTCGCGCGTTTTTCGATTCGAAAACGCCGGCACTGCCGAGTTTTACATTTCGAGCGGCGATTGGATGCCGCGGAATTTCATTCGACGTATCGAAGTCACCTATCCGGTTCGGGCCGAGCCGCTCGCACGGCGCATCGATCAGCAGATTCTGCCGATCTCGATGGCCGATAACGTGAAGAGCTGGGTGCTCGACGCGACAGGCGAATATCGGCGCCGCAAAACCGAAGGGCCGCCGGTGCGCAGCCAGGAGGCGTTCATCTCGATCGCCCGCTCCGAGGCCGTCCGTCTCGGCCCGTATGAGGAGATGATCCGCCGTCCAGCGACCTTCCGCCGCAAAGCAAGAAAAAAGAAATCGAAGGAGCGTTCGTGAAAGCTGCCCGACGCCTACTCGTCTTCGCGCAGAATTCTCGGCGGAAGCATCCATTCCAGGAGAATGGAATTGTCCTCGATGCGTAGCCCGTAGCAGCCGCCCTTCTTCAATTCGATTGCGTTGTGCGATCGCATGGCGGTCAGATCGAGCATGATCTCGGTGAGGTTCGGCTCGTGACCGACGAAGATCGCGAATTGCGATTTGGTGTCGGCGAGCAGCCGCCGAAAGTCGGCCACGTCGGCGCCCGGCTCGAGCAGTTCGGTCGTTTCCGTCCGGATTTCGCCGCCGTAAGCCTTCTCGACGGCCTGGCTGGTCTCCACAGCGCGCACCAGAGGGCTGGAGTAGAGCGCCTCGGCCTCAGGGAAAATTCGCGCCAGAGTCTTCGCGATTTTCTTCATCCGCCGCTTTCCGACATCGGTCAGCTTGCGGTCGGCGTCCGGTTTGTCCTCCGACCGGTCCTCGGCGATGCCATGGCGAAGCAGGACAATGAAGCCGCTCATGACGTTTCGAAGCGGACTTTCTTATCGAACAGCGACGCGAAGTACCTGGCCCTCTTGGCGGCACTCGCGATTTCCATACCGGCGTCCGATCGAGCCCGCACGATGAATCGCACCGACCCGTTGCATCGCACCGCAACGTCCCGAACGCTTTGGCGATGGCTGCGATCGAGGGCTTCGGCGATGCGCAGGATGGCAGCGAGTTTCTCAACTTCCTCGCGCTGTTCGTCGCTCAGCTCGAACAGATTTGGATGATCGGCCGCCGGCGGCGCCTTGCGGTGATAGCGCGCGACGTTCGCGACCACCACCAACTGCTCTTCGGTAAATCCGCGCAGAGCGGCGTGGCGAATCAGGTAGTACGTGTGCTTGTGATATCCGCGGTCGCTGACGTGCGTTCCGCTCTCGTGGAGCAATGCCGCGTGTTCGAGCAGCTCCGCGCAATCATCGGAGAGGCGATGCAGATCGCGCGTCTGATCAAAAATGCGCAGCGCCAGGCGGGCGACATGCTGGGCGTGGCGCTTGTCGATCGCGCTGCGGTCCGCGAAAGCGTGCGCCGAGGAGCGCCGCAGCGATCGCTCGGGCTTCGCGCGCGATTCCGACAGCCGGCTCTCGATGATGCCCTCGCGAATTGCGACCGGGCAGGCGAGCAGTGATGGGATATCGAGCGCGCTCATGGTTTCCTGCAATACGATCGCGCCGGCGACGATGTTGCGCGCACGTTTCTCGTCGAGAGCCAGACGGTCGATGCGTTCGCGCGCCGAGGCGTTGCAGAGAGTCTCGACGATGGCGTCCACTTCCTCGCGCGGAAGCGCGCGAAGCCCGGAAGTCGCAGAGCGATCTGGTTCGATGACCAGGTTTGCGAGCGCCTGAATCGTACCCGACGTGCCGATCGCGACGTCGATGCCGAGCGGCCGGATCCGCCTGTGAAGTCGCTTGACGTGCTGCCGGACGAACTGCCGGCAGGCTTCGACGTCAGTGGCCGCCGGTTTATCCTCCAACCGAAAGCGTTGCGCGAGACGAAGCGCGCCGAGAGGCTGGCTGGCCGTGAAGAAAATCTCGGACGCCGTGCCGACGATGAACTCGACGCTGCCTCCTCCGATGTCGACACACAACGCCGTACTGCCGTCGAGATCGATGGCCGAACGGATCGCACGATAGATGTAGTCGGCTTCCTCTTCGCCGGAGATGACCCGAACTCGAATTCCGACGTCATCGCGAATGCGGCGCAGAAATTCGCGGCGGTTCGGCGCTTCGCGAACGGCGCTGGTGGCCACCGCGACGATTTCGTCAACTTTCCAGCCGCGCGCCACCTGGATCTCCGAACGATTCTGCCGCCACATCCACACGTCGCATGACGCGGGCAATGCTGATTTGTAGCGTTTGTCGGAAGGCGTTCGCTGCAAGGCGCAGCACGCCGCCTCTGAAGAAGCGCGCGGTCGCGAAACTCACCGGAGAACCGTGCCCGGCATGTCCATCTTGCCTACAGGCGTGGCGCGCTGTTACAGCCCGCCGCCGAAATTAGGTCACTACCTTTCCCTTCACTTCACGAGGAATTTACACGCTATCGGAACGGCCTCCACCAACCGCCCGCTAGCATCGCGGCATCAAGGAGGCATCGAGAATGAGGTATTGGAGCACCGGTTTGGCCCTAACGGCGCTGTGCACCGCGCTCGCGACAGGCGCATACGCCCAGGTCACCCCTGCGGCCGGTTATACGCCGCCGGATGACAGTCGGAAATTCAACGTCGGCGCGACGATTTTCGCCGACTACACCTACCAGGACTCCCCAAAGATCACGGACGCCGACAAGAACAGCGTCAATTTTTCACAGTTTCAGGTGACCCGCGCCTACATCAACATCACCGGTCAGCTCAATCACCTGCTGTTCTTCCGGATCACGCCCGACGTCGCGCGCGAGACCTCAACGGGGGCGACTCTCTCCGGCAGTCAGCTCTTTCGCCTCAAATATGCGTACGGGCAGTTCAATCTCGACGACTGGACAACGCATGGATCGTGGCTGCGCTTCGGCGTGCATCAGACCCCTTACGCAGACTATACCGAAGG
>QHVX01000199.1:17227-22408 GCA_003222375.1 Acidobacteriota bacterium | reverse complement strand
TCGGCAATCCGTCGGAGATGACGGTCTTGCAATTCGCAGAGGAGATCAAACGCCTGACCGGCACAAAAGCGCCGATCGAGTTTCGTCCGCTGCCCGAAGATGATCCGAAGATCCGGCGCCCCGACATCACGAAAGCCAAAAAGCTCCTGGGCTGGGAGCCCAAAGTGCCGCTGGAAGTAGGTTTGCAACGAACGATTGACTACTTCAGGCAGGTGCTGCTCGATTAGTGGACGTTGAAGGCAGCAGGCAGCAGGCAGAAGGCAGAAGGCAGAAGGCAGAAGGCAGCAGGCAGAAGGCAGAAGTAAAGACGTTCTGCATCTCCTTCTGCCTTCTGCCTTCTGCTTTCTGCCTTCTGTCTGATTCGCCGCAAAGCTCTGGAGCATGTTGTGCTTCTCCTCCGACAATTTGAAAAGCTCGTTGCCTTCTGACTTCACCGAGCAATCAGTGGTGTCCTGCACCTTCGCCCCTGATCGCGATGTAGAGGCCCGTCACCGGTGTTGTCCATCTCGCGTAGTTCGAATAGCCGGAGACTTCCTGGGTGTGGCGAGTTGCGGTCCGCCTCCGATTTTGATGACGCGCGACGCAGGATCACAACGATCGACATCATTCTTTTTCGCATGGGGAGTACCTTAAGAATCAAAATCTGGTGGCTTCGCAGCCAAAGAAGTACCAGATCGGCCCGCCGCTGATCCGGAATTCGTGCCAGTTGTTGTCGCCGCTATCGAGCAGGAACACAAGGTGCGGCTCATCGGCAGCGAACGTCTCCACTTTCTTCTGATTTCTCCACAATGTGAACGGCCCTTTGTTGGCCGCTTCTTGCGACGCTCCGACGGAGCAATCGAACAAATACTTGTGCCCGGCTCCTTCGGATTTGATATGGAGGGCGACGTACCTCGTTCCATCGTCGAGCGCGTTGTACCAGTCCGCCTCGTCGAAATTACCTTCGATCACGGACGGATTGTGGAACCAGAGATCGCCGCGTTGATCCGCGAAAGGATGTTTCACGGAAAGCTTCACATACAGCGAGCCGGGGCCGGACAAGTTGAGGCTCTTCAGCAACTGATCTTTCAAAGCCGCGCTCAGCGGCGGCGGTGGGGGCGGCGGGGGTGGCGTGCTCGGTCGCGATATGCGCTCTCCGGAGCCGCTGATGACCACCGGCTTTAGAGGCCGGCGCGTCTGCGCCCACACTGCGGCGACCACCAAAAGAAAGGTGACGAACAACAAGGTGCTCTTACGCATGCGCGGAAGCATATACGATGCTCTGATGCGAAAAGTGCTTCTCGCCTTCATCGCCGGTTTTCTGGCGACCATCATCTTTCACCAGATCGCGCTTCAATGTTTTCATCTCGCCGGCATGACGCCGCGCGCTGCGTGGTCCATGCAGCCGACGAAGCCGTTCGGCGTCCCATCGGTCATTTCGCTCTCGTTTTGGGGCGGCGTGTGGGGAATCATCATGATTCTCATCATCGATCGTGTCCGCGGCGCGGCGTACTGGATTTGGGCAATCGTGTTCGGCGCGATCGCGCCGACTTTGGTGGCTGCGTTTGTTGTCGCGCCTCTCAAGCATCAGCCGATGCCGCACACTGCCAAGATGGTGGCCATCGGATTGACCGTCAACGGCGTTTGGGGACTCGGTACGGCGCTGTTCTATAAACT
Source organism: Acidobacteriota bacterium (assembly GCA_003222375.1). Lineage (GTDB taxonomy): Bacteria > Acidobacteriota > Thermoanaerobaculia > Gp7-AA8 > Gp7-AA8 > Gp7-AA10. Next base: position 20,752 of record QHVX01000199.1, on the reverse strand, counting down.
ATTCGCACGCAAGTGAGCGACTATCGCTTCGCAATCAATCCTCGCTGGGCCGATCTTGCGCGTTGTTCGGCGCTGGTCCACAGCAGTCGTTCGGGCGATTATCGAGTTTCGAATTACAGAACCACGTTGTCGATCAAGTGGGTGAGGCGCGGCGAAGCGTGGTACGAGACGCCGCAGGGTCGTTATCGCGTCGCGCCCGACACGTTTCTCATCCTCAACGAGGGGCAGCAGTACTCGATGGAAGTCGACGCGGCGTCGAATACCGAGACTCTTTGCCCGTTCTTTCAGCCGGGATTCGTGAAGGGCGAGTTTTACGAGAGGCTTTATCCGATGACGGGACGCTTCGCGCAGGCGATGCGCTCGATCGGCGACGTCCCGCTGGAGGATTCTTTCTTCGACCTTGCCGGAGCGTTGCACGATTTGCGGGGCGACACGAAACGCGAAGCGCAGTCATTTCCCGGATTGCGCGCGTCGACGCGCGAAGAGATGTATCGCCGGCTGTATCGCGCACGCGATTTTCTCTACTCGTGCTATGCCGAATCGGTGAGCGTCTCCGACGCGGCGAATGTCGCCGCGATTTCGACCTTTCACTTTCAGCGCATGTTCAAGTCCGCCTTCGGCATATCGCCGATGCAATTCCTGCAACGGCGCAGACTCGAAGTCGCGCGGCACCTTCTCACGCGAACCGAGGAGGATGTCACCTCGATCTGTCTCGCCGTCGGGTTCGAAAGCCTCGGATCCTTCAGCTCTCTCTTCAAACGGCGGTTCGGCGTCGCGCCGAGCCAAATGCGCTAGCAATTCGCTAGCGGGTCACACCTTCGGTTTACCCCTTTTTCTACCAGTGGTAGCGGCGCGGTGGGATTGTCGCACCCGGTCGATGTATCGGCCGCTACCTCTGGTAGAAAAAGGGGTAAACCGAAGGTGTGACCCATTATCGAGGTCAGCGCAGAATCGTCTCCTCCCGCCGCGGGCCCGTCGAGATGATGCTGATCGAGCAGCCGGCCTCGTCCTCGATGAAGCCGACGTAGTCCTTCGCCGCCTGGGGGAGTTTGTTGAATTCGGTGATGCCGACGGTCGATGTTTTCCATCCCTTCATCGCGCGATACTCCGGCTTGTAGTCGCGATGCGCGACGGCAAAGGCGGGAAACGTCTTCCAGCGATCGCCATGGACGTGATAGCTCGTGCACACCGGGATCTCCGCGAATTCGTCGAGGACGTCGAGCTTTGTGAGCGCGAACGTATCGATGCCATTGAGCATCACCGATGTGCGAAGCACCGCCAGATCGAGCCATCCGGTGCGACGCGGACGGCCGGTGACCGTTCCGAACTCGTTTCCGCGTTTGCGGAGATGCTCACCGGTCGCGTCGATGAGCTCCGTCGGAAACGCCCCGCCGCCCACCCGGGTGGTGTAGGCCTTGACGACGCCCATGACGCGGCTGATGTGCTTGGGCGCGATGCCGAGGCCGGTGGAAACGCCGCCGACGACGGTGCTCGATGACGTCACGAAGGGATACGTTCCGTGATCGATATCCAGCATCGTGCCCTGCGCGCCTTCGAACATCACGCGCTTGCCTTCGCGAATCAGTCCGTCGAGCAGTGCCGGACCGTTCGTGATGCGCTCGGCGAGCACCTCGCCGTAGCGCGTGTAGTCGTTGAACAGCTTGCGGGGATCAAAGGTCGGCTTGTGGTAGACGGTCTGCAGCACCGGATTTTTCTCGGCGCACGCGAACTCGATCTTTTCGCGAAGAACTTCGGAGTCGAGCAGATCGGCGATGCGGATTCCGTAGCGGCTGACTTTCGTTTCGTAGGCCGGCCCGATTCCGCGGCCCGTCGTCCCGATTTTCGCCGCCCCCGCCGCTTCCTCCCGCGCCAGATCGAGCGCCTTGTGATACGGCAGGATGCAGTGCGCCGAATCGCTGATCTTGAGGTTGCTGTCGATCTGCACGCCCAGGCCGCGGAGGCTTTCGATTTCTTCGAGGAGCGCCTCCGGATCGATCACCATGCCGTTGCCAAGCAAGCAGAGTTTGCCGGGATGGAGGATGCCCGACGGGATCAGCCGCAGCGAGTAATGTTTGTCGCCGAAACGGACGGTATGGCCAGCATTGTGACCGCCCTGATAGCGGGCGACCACATCGAACGATTCGCATAGCAGGTCGACGATCTTCCCTTTTCCTTCGTCGCCCCACTGCACACCAATAACGGCGAGATTTTGAGCAGCCATAGGCCCAATGTTCGCACACCACGTCTATCGGAATTTCTCGGGAGTGCGCGAAAGTCTACAATACAAAGCCATGGAAACGCCGAAGCAAGCCACTGCGGTCGCAGCTCCGACTCCGGTTCCGGTTGAGAAGTTCGTCGACGGCCTCCGCGAAATGGCTGCCGGCGTCATCACCAAGCAGAAGATGTACGACTATCTCGTGGCGTACGAGATTCAGTCGAAGGATCTGGAGCGCTACAAACTCTGGCTTCCCGATCGGCACACGCGCAACAAAATCTTCCGCAACGACATGCTGGAATGCATGCTCATCTGCTGGCCCATCGGTTCCATCACACCGCTGCACACCCACAACGGACAGCTCGGCTGGATGACGATGATCGAGGGCAAGCTGCTTGTCGAAAACTTCCGCAAGATCGACTGCAACCGCCCCGAGAATCAGCAGGTGGTCGGCATGGACTGCCTCGCCGGAGCGACGCGCATCGAGATGCAACAGCTCGGCACCGAGCTATGCGTGCCGGGCGGACCGCTCAACACTGTCGACAAGAAGCAGACGATCCACCGCATCAAGAATCTGACGGAGTGGAACGAGCGCGCCGTCAGCCTGCATGTCTACTCGCGTCCGATCGACTCGTGCGTCGTGTTCGATCTCGACGCGCAGCGATGTTTCCGCCGCGACCTCAAATACGACAATGAGGGATGAGGGCGGAGGGATGAGGGCTGAATCGCCTTTCATCCCTCATCCCTCATCCCTCATCCCTTCGCCATGTCTCTCTTAACCACACTAGGTGCCGAACTGGAAGATATGTCTCGCGCGGGCACGCTGAAGCGCGAGCTCGCGATGAAGTCTCCGCAGGGGCCGGTGGTGGAGGTCGAGGGAAAGGGCGAAGTCATCATGCTGACTTCCAACAACTACCTCGGCCTCGCCGATCACCCGGCCATCATCGCGGCGGCCGAAAAAGCGGAGCACGATTTCGGATACGGGCTCGCATCGGTGCGTTTCATCTGTGGCACGCAGACAATTCATTGGCAGCTCGAGCAGCGCATCGCAAAATTTTTCGGCACCGAGGATACAATCCTCTACGGCTCGTGCTGGAACGCCAACGAAGGATTGTTCCAGACCATCGCGCTCGAGCAGGACGCGATCATCTCCGACGAGCTCAATCACGCCTCGATCATCGACGGCGTTCGCCTGTCAAAAGCGAAGAAGGAGCGATTCAAGAATCGCGACATGAACGATCTGCGCCGCGCCCTCGAGGCCACCAAAGACGCGCGCAACAAAGTCGTCGTGACCGACGGCGTTTTCTCGA
>QHVX01000199.1:16691-17188 GCA_003222375.1 Acidobacteriota bacterium | reverse complement strand
GTGGTCGATGATTCGCACGCGACCGGCGTGATTGGAAAGACAGGACGCGGAACAGGCGAGGAGCTCGGTGTCTTCGGGAAGATCGATGCCTACACATCGACTCTAGGCAAAGCTCTCGGCGGATCGCACGGCGGATTCACGACCGGACCGAAAACGCTCGTCGAATATCTTCGCCAGAAATCGCGGCCTTATCTTTTCTCCAACACCCTCCCGCCCGCGGTCGTGATGGGATCGCTGGCGGCATTCGATCTTCTGGAGAAGGACAGCAGCATCGTCGCGCGGCTCCGCGAGAACACTACATATTTTCGTAAGCAATTAACATCTAAGAATATTCGCGTTCGCGAGGGCATCCATCCGATCGTGCCGATCATCATCGGCGACACCGCCAAGGCTATCGCGATGTCGGCACAGCTCCTCGACCGCGGCGTCTACGTCTCCGGGTTCGGATATCCGGTCGTTCCGCAGGGTCAGGCGCGCCTGCGCTGTCAGATCAGCGC
>QHVX01000199.1:13130-16645 GCA_003222375.1 Acidobacteriota bacterium | reverse complement strand
ACTCGATTCACGGGCCCGCACGTCGTGCGTGCGCTCGCCGGCGCGGGACACGAGGTCATCGTCTTCCATCGCGGCAAAAATTGTGATGATCCGAAGCACGTGCACGGCGACCGCATGCAACTGCCGCGCGATCTACATGGCGACGTCGTGGTCGATATGTGGTGCATGACCGAGGCGCATGCGAACGCCGGCAGGGAACATTTTCGCCGAGAGCGTTACGTCGTCATGTCGAGCGCCGACGTCTATCGCAATTACGACGGGCTCCGCGGCCGCTACACCGGCCCGCCCGACCCGGTCCCCCTGCGCGAAGATGCGCCGCTTCGCGAGACGCGCTATCCATACGGCGATGACTACGACAAGATCCTCGTCGAGCAAACGCTGGCCGGCGACCGCACGACGATCCTTCGCCTTCCCGCGATCTACGGACCGCGCGACGACCAGCATCGCTTCGCGCCGTGGTTGAAACCGAACGCGAAGATCGACGTGAAGCAGGCCCGTTGGCGTTGGACGCGGGGCTTTTCCGAGAACGTCGCCGATGCAATCGTGTTGGCGGCGTTGAGCGACCGCGCGGCAGGAGGGACCTACAACGTCGGCGAGCCGGACGCCCCGGCCGAGGAGGAGTGGGCGTCGATGGTGGCGGGGCGGCGCGTCGAGCGTGCCGAGAATGTCGAAGGGACGCTTCCCGTCAACTTCGCGTTCGAGTTATTCACAAACACGTCCGCGATCCGCCATGACCTCGGCTACAAAGAGCGCGTTCCTCGAATCGAGGCGGTGGCAAAGACAGTCGCTTGGGAATCAGCGCTAAAAACGACGTAGCGGACTGACGTAGAGCGTATCCGTCTCATAAAAAGGGCCACTGTCGGCGCTGCAACTGACGGTGACGCGCAGCGACGAAATATCGGGCAGCATGTTTCCTGATGCGTTGTAGCCGCGCGTCATCGCAATCGAGGTCGACATCTGGATGTCGGTTGTCTGTCCCGGCTCGAGAGGCCACTGCGTCGTATCGAGCCCGCCCTGCAACTCGAGATCGCTCGTGCCGGCGAGCTCCAGTTGGACCGATTGGACCGTGAACGGCTGCTCCGACGTGTTGTGGATGCGAACGATGTAGAGGTGAGGCCCGAGGGTCGCGGTCGCTTGGCCGGCAGCCCGCGCCTCGAACAGCTCGATCGCGATTCTCCTCGGCCTGGGCGGCCCGGAGGCGCACCCGATCGCGAGAATAAGGATGAGCACGGCTCGCCGCATAGCTCAGGATAAACTATCGAACACAAGGTGCGGCCTCCATCGACATCTGAAGCGGGCGTGGCGCGCGGTTTCGTACACCTGCGAGAAGGGATCGATTCCTTCCTGCGCTTCGCGCGCGGAAAGCTCTGGAACGAAGCATCGCCCCGCGAAAAGCTGGAGGCGCTGTCGGTCGCCGTCCGCCGCCCGGCCCTCGACGCGATGCGCGAAAGCGAGCGCCGCTACGTCGAGCAGGACGCGAAGCGGCTGTACTACCTCTCCATGGAATTCCTCATGGGCCGCGCCCTCGGCAACAACCTCGCGAGCCTCGGTCTCTACGACGACACCAAAGCGATCATGGCGGAGTTGGGCGCCGACCTCGACGAGCTGGAAGCCCTCGAAGCCGACGCCGCGTTAGGCAACGGCGGCCTCGGACGCCTGGCGGCGTGCTTCCTCGATTCGCTGGCCACGCTCGACTATCCCGGATTCGGCTACGGCATCAACTACGAATTCGGACTCTTCAAGCAGACGTTCGTGAACGGCTTCCAGCACGAGAAGCCCGATCACTGGCTCGAAGGCGGATCGCCGTGGCTGATCGAGCGGCCTGACGAAATCGTGTCGGTGCCAGTCTACGGAAGTCTGAGCGACACGAAGTGGGTCGATCCGAAGGTCATCGTCGGCGTTCCGCATGACATGCCGATCGTCGGTTATGGCGGCAAGACTGTGAACGTGCTGCGTCTTTTCTCGGCGCGCTCGTCAGCGGAATTCGACATCGGCATCTTCAATGCCGGCGACTACATCTCCGCCGTGCAGCACAAGATCAACACCGAAGCGATCTCGAAGATCTTGTATCCATCGGACATGGTCGCGTCGGGACGCGAGCTGCGCCTGCTGCAGGAGTACTTCCTCGTCGCTTGCGCAGTGCGTGACATCTTCAAGCGTTATCGCGAACGGCACGACGGCTTCGACGAGTTCGCATCGAAGGTCGCGATTCATCTCAACGACACGCATCCCGCGCTCACTATCGCGGAGCTGATGCGCACGTTCATCGACGAGCACGCGCTGCCGTGGGAAGCGGCGTGGGCGCTGACGGTGCAGACCTGCGCGTTCACGAATCACACATTGCTTCCCGAAGCGCTGGAGCGATGGCCGGTCGACATGCTGGAGCGAATGCTCCCGCGGCATGTGCAGATCATCCAGGAGATCAACCGGCGGCTGATCGCCGAAGTGGAGCGGCGGTTTCCCGGCGACATCGCGATGCAGCATCGCGTTTCGCTGTTCGAAGATGGCCGCGTTCGGATGGCGAACCTCGCAATGGCCGGCAGCCACTCGGTCAACGGCGTCGCGGCGCTGCATTCGGAGCTGGTCAAGAAAACTCTCGCGCCCGATCTCTACAAACTGTGGCCGGAGCGCTTCAACAACAAGACGAACGGCGTGACGCCGCGGCGCTGGCTGGTGCATGCCAATCGCCCGCTGTCATCCTTGATCACGAAAGCGATCGGGGATCGATGGGTGCGCGATCTGCGCGAGCTGAAACGCCTGGAGCTTTTCGCCGACGACAGCGGTCTGCTCGATCGGCTCGAGTCTGTCAAAAGCCGCAACAAACTCGCGCTTGCGAAGCTGACGAAGGACGTCACCGGAATCGCAGTCGATCCCGAATCGATGTTCGACGTCCAGGTCAAACGCATCCACGAATACAAGCGGCAGCTTCTCAACATCCTGCACGTGATTCATCGCTACTGGGCGATCGTCGAAGACGGCGTCACGCCGATTCAGCCGCGCACGTTTTTCTTCGCGGGGAAGGCAGCGCCCGGCTACTTCGCCGCGAAGCTGATCATCAAGTTGATCCACTCGGTCGGTGAAGTCATCAACGCCGATCCGCGCACGCGAGACTGGCTGCGCGTGGTCTTCCTGCCCGATTATCGCGTCACGCTCGCGGAGGCAATCATCCCGGCAGCGGAGCTGAGCGAGCAGATCTCCACCGCAGGCAAGGAAGCCTCCGGCACCGGCAACATGAAGCTGGCGCTGAATGGCGCGCTCACCATCGGCACGCTCGATGGCGCGAACATCGAGATACGCGATGAGGTCGGCGCGGAGAACATTTTCATTTTCGGATTGAAGGCCGATGAGGTCGTGCAGCTACTCGCCGATGGCTACCATCCGCGATCGAATCGCGTCGTCGACTCGATCGCGTCCGGCCATTTCTCACGCGGCGACAAGGACATCTTCCGCCCCGTCGTGGCGAAGCTCCTCAGCTCGCGCGACGAGTACGTGCACCTCGCCGATTTCGATTCGTA
>QHVX01000199.1:5713-12965 GCA_003222375.1 Acidobacteriota bacterium | reverse complement strand
CTGTTCGCGGAGTAACTTCTCGAGAATCTGTAGTCAGCTCGAGAATCGGTTGGAGCTGCTGCAGGATTCCGTGGGCCAGCTCCGCCGCGCATTCGATCAGCGACGCGCAACGCTGCTGTAGCTGCGCCCCCCAGACCTGGGTGCCATCAGCGACATCGATCAGTTCCACGTGCACGAGCAAATCATCGCCCTGCCAAACGAGCTCGCCCACTACAACCTCGCGAACGGCGAGCTGTTTGCCGATTTGCTGCGGAGTCACATTCTGCAACGTCACGTTCTTGACGGTGCTATACGCCAGGACTCGGAGTCTGCTGACCTTGGAAAGCGCATCGATGAGACGCGCAGTAATCTGGGAGCTGACCAATGCGCCTCCTGCCTCATCGCGATCAGCGTTAAACGGCAAGACTGCCACGGATCGTTTCCTGGCATCGATCGGTGTCTTCGATCGCTGTTGCACAACAGGAATGAATCGATATCCCTGACCCACGACTGTCTCGATGAACCTAGGGTTCGTCGCCCAATCGTCCAACGCTTCGCGCAGTTCGTGGATCGCCTTGTTGATGCTCTGATCAAAGTTCACGAACGTTGTGACGGACCACAACTGATGGCGCAGCTCTTCTCGTGTCCGAATCTTCCCCGGCGTTTTGAGGAGGAACGACAGAAGTTGCGATGCCTGATGACAGAGCCGGACTCGAACTCCCTGCCTCCGCAATTCACCTGTGCGTCGATCAAATTCAAAGACGCCGAAGCGAACCGGAGACTTACCGTTCGTGTCGTGCACGCTACTGGTACTTCAAATCGGAACTCTGCTACCCGCCCGGAGCCTGCGATCCTAGTTGCAAAGCTGGCGCACGGCAATGAGACTTTCGGACAGCCCTACACAATGCCTCCTGCAAAGGATAGCTGGAGGCAAATAACTGAGTCCTCTGATGTTATCGGGGAACGCCTGAGTCATCTCAAAGTCACTTGAATTCGTCTCCTCCCTTCAATACTCCGCTGCGCGCAGTCCTAGGAAGGAGAACAAATGATTTCACACGCGAGCGTTTGCAGAGGCTTTCTCACTGTAGCGGCGGTGCTTCTTTGTCTGATCGCACCGTCAGCACTGGCGCAAGGCGTTGACGATCCTAATGGCGTGTTTCAGTTGGAAGGCAACGCCACGAAGGATGCCAGTGTCTGTTTCCCGTCTTTGGCAACGCCCAATCCAGGATGTCCAGCCGGAAGCACGCTGGTCACGTTCGGCGCGAATACGGACGACTGGTCGAATCTGAGTCACGCACTGGCCACAACCGGCATCATCAACGACGGGAGCGGCCACGGCGACACCATTCTTCAGGGTGGCAGCAGCAAAGACATCAACGATTTCGGCGCATGGGGTTGGAAGCAAACGGCGACAACTTCTGTGCAGGCAAAAGATGATATTACCCATGCTTACGCGGCCGCGTACGCATTGCCGAACGGCCATACCGCGATTTATTTCGGCATGGACCGCTTCGACAACAGCGGTGACGCGACCGCCGGGTTCTGGTTCTTGCAGGATTCGACTGTGTCCACGAATTCGACAGGGGGCTTCAATGGACATCATGTCGACGGAGACCTTCTGATCGTTTCAGATTTCTCCACCGGTGGCGCCGTATCGACCATCAACGTTTTCAAATGGGTCGGCGGCGCCAATGGAAGCCTGGTTTTGAATGAGAGCCGCTCGCCGGCGCCGTGCGATCCAACTATGGGAACGAATACGCTTTGCGCACTCGTCAACCCCATCGATGGAGTTTCTTCTCCGTGGGGCTTCCTCAATAAGTCGGGCGACACGACGTTCGCTCACGGAGAATTTCTCGAGGGTGGAATCGACCTCGAATCCGTCTTCGGCAGCAATGTCCCTTGCTTCACCACATTCATGGCGGAGACGCGATCTTCGACGTCGCCGAACTCCACGCTCAGCGACTTCGTGGGGCCGGTTTCGTTCCCGCTGTGCGGCATCAGAGTCACGAAATCGTGCAACGGCCCGGGCTCAGTGAGCCCTGATGGAACCTCAGTCACGTATACATGGACCGCTACCGTGACCAACAGCGGCATCGGCACATTGAGCAATGTCACACTGAACGACACCTATCCGGATGGGACGACCGCCAGTATTCCGGTTGCCGCTTCGCTCTCCGGCGGCGCATCGGCCAGCGTGACCGTCACATTCGTCGCGACGAATTCGAACTGCCACTCCGGCGTGACGAACTGCCCGAGTCCGCTGGACGCCACCAACACCGCGACGGCTCAAGGTACGACCGCCGGGGGTGTTGTCATCACTTCTCCGCTGCCCGCTGCGACGGCAGAATGCCGGACGCCGGTGAGCTCGAGCGTCGCGATTACGAGAGCATGTGACGCCGCGAACGGCGGAGCCACCCTGGTGGCGCAGAACGGTCAGGTTGTGGTGGAGGTTTTCTTCACGGCCGATGTCACGAACACCGGTTCTTCGCAGCTCACGAACATCACATTGGCCGATAACCCCGCTGCCACGATTTTGCCGAGCAGCACCATCGCATCACTGAGGCCGGGCGAGTCTGCGCACGTCACCGGTTTCTATTTCCCATCCGTAGTTGCTCCGGGCAGTTGCAACTTCAGCGACGTCATTCGAGTCACTGGAGCCACTGCGACTTTGGGTGGCAATCCGACTCCCGCGGTCGGGTGCCCGAGCCCGAGCGATCTCGCGTGCGCACCGGCCACCTGCCCACTCTGTAAGTAGGCGACCCTCTCACTGGGGGCGATGGAGCGAATCCATCGCCCCTTTTTCGAGGAGTAAGATCGAGGCCGTGAATCCAGTGAAGGTCATCGTCGAACGGCACAGCGATGGCTACGTTGCTTATCCGGTCGGCCTCAAAGGCGTGGTTGTCGGTGAAGGAGACAGCTACGACGAAGCACTTGCGGATGTGAAATCCGCGATCCAGTTCCATGTCGACACGTTCGGGCCTGGCGTGCTTGAAAGCGACTCGCCAGTACTCGATGCCTTCATCGCTGATGCGGATTTCCCGCGCACTAAGTGAAGTTCCCGGTCGACGCTCCGCGCTCACGCGTCATCCGAGCGCTACAGTCGCTCGGTTTCGAGATCGTTCGCGAGCGTGAGCACATCGCTATGATCCGCCGCAACGTTGACGGGACGACCACGCCGCTGACGATGCCGAACCATCCGCGCATCAAGAGTTCAACGCTACGGAGACCTCGAACATCAACCCCGCGGTGATCGGCGCCTTCGCGCACGCCGCGATCGAGGAGTAAGATCGATCGACGCCATGCATGCGACGAGCGAACCATACAATCCCGAAGTAAAAGCGCTCCTCAACGACATTGGAATCGCGAGGCAGCAGATCGCCGCGGGGAAGTGCGTTCCGCATCGCGATGCTAAGCGCGAGCTGCGTAAGCGGTTCGCCGCGTCGCGCAAGCGTCGATGAGGAGTAAGATCGCCCCCTTCGAAGGAGGGGAGCCATGCCGACCTACATTTCCCTCGTGCAGTACACGCAGCAGGGATTGCAGAAGATCAAAGACAGTCCGGCGCGACTCGATTCGGCCAAGAAGGCGTTCGAGCAGGCCGGCGCGAAGATCAAAGACTTCTACCTGGTGATGGGTGAGTACGACATCATCTTCGTCGCCGAGGCGCCGAATGACGAGGTGGTCGCGAAGCTGACGTTGATGCTCGGATCCATGGGCAACGTCAAGACGCGCACCTCGCGCGCGTTTACCGAGAGCGAGTACCGGAAGCTGATTCAGTCGCTTCCGTGACGGCGAAGTCGTCATCCTGAGCCGCGCAGACGGCGAAGGATCTCGTTAACAGAGATCCTTCGCTCCGCTCAGGATGACGCGCGCGCCGCTGCCGTAGCGGCGGGTGTGCAGCACGTTCCATCGGCGCGCGCGAGCGCGCATTCGGGGCAGTGCACGTGAACATGCCCGTGCACGCGCGACTGTTCGTTGCACGCCGGCGGGCAGCCGAGGTTGACCCAGCGGTGGATACGGTCGAGCTTGAAATCGAGCGTCCGCCCGTTCGGACGGTAGGGCTCGCCATGACCGCACCAGCAGTCGATAAAGCGATGCGGCCCGGTGGTGATCCATTCCGAATCGTGAGTCACGGCTTTTACAACATAGTGCCGCCCGGAAAAACCCGCAAATAAGTTATTGCGTATTCACACGGAAGCGTCTACCATGGCCGCTCTCTCCCGAAAATATGGATTGGTGGATCTGGACGCTGATCGGCTTCTTTTTTCTGGCGCTCGAGTTTGTCTCGACGACGATGCACAGCGCCTTTTTTGCGGCCGGTGCGTTTCTGGTCGCACTGCTGGTCGGAATGAACGTCGGCGGACCGCTGTGGGCGCAAATCCTCACCTAAGGTTGAAATTGAGCGTCACGAAAGTCGTCGACACGATGGTCGGGGAGCAGGCAATTCTCGTCGACGATCTGCCGCCGGCCGGGTTGGGCAAAGCTGAGATGCGCGGCAGCATGTGGAACGCGCGAAACATTGGCGAAACAGAATTGCGGCGCGGGCAGCGTGCCACCGTTGAACGCGTCGAAGGTTTGGTGCTTCTCGTCCGGGCCTGATCGGCCAAAGAAAGGAAACTCTATGGGTCCCATTCTTGTCACGTTCGTTTTGGCAATTTTCGCGATCATCCTCGTCTCGAGGATCGCGCGCGTGGTCCCGCAGCAGCAGGCCTGGGTCGTCGAGCGTCTCGGAAAATACTCCGACACGCTGCAGGCGGGCTTCCACATCCTGATCCCGTTCCTCGACACCGTCCGCTACAAACACTCGCTCAAGGAAATCGCGCTGGATGTGCCCGAGCAGATCTGCATCACGAAGGACAACGTGCAGGTCGCGGTCGACGGTGTCCTCTACATCAAGGTGCTGAATCCGGAGCGCGCGTCATACGGCATCACGGATTACAACTACGCGATCTCCCAGCTCGCGCAGACGAATCTCCGCAGCGAGATCGGCAAGATCGATCTCGACAAGACTTTCGAGGAGCGCACCAACATCAACATCGCCGTGGTCGGCGAAGTCGACAAGGCGTCAGAAGCGTGGGGCGTGAAGGTGCTGCGCTACGAGATCAAGAACATCACGCCGCCCAAGGACGTGCTGGCCGCGATGGAGAAGCAGATGCGCGCCGAGCGCGAGAAGCGCGCCGTCGTTCTGCAGTCCGAAGGTCAGCGCGACGCGGCCATCAACGCCGCCGAAGGCGACAAGCAGCAGGTCATCAAAGCTTCGGAAGCGAAGAAGCAGCAGAACATCAACGAAGCCGAAGGACAGGCGGCCGCGATTCTGTCGGTTGCCACGGCGACCGCCGAAGGCATCCGCCGCGTGGCCGAGGCCATGAAGATTCCCGGCGGCGCGGAGGCCATGCAACTGCGCATCGCCGAGGCCTACATCAAGCAGTTCGGTGAGCTCGCGAAGAGCGGCACGTCGATGATCGTGCCGGCGAACGTCGCCGACATCAGCTCGATGATCGCCACCGCGATGGGCGTGATGAAGACACCGACGTTCGAAACGCCGCGGCTCAGCGCTCGCGATAATCCGCGCGCGACGACGTAGTTCTGAAAAAGTGCCGGGTGCCGGGTGCCGGGTTAAGCCGGAGCCGGCACGCGGCACGCGGCACGTGAGTGTCGGGGCTCAGTCACACACGATCGTGCCGATGACTTCGTTCCCGCGGCCGCGGTATTCGATGTGGCTGAAGCTCAGGCGATTGGCCATGGCGATACCGCGGCCGTGCGTGTCGAAAGCGCGCTGCGGATCGACCTGCAGGTAGCTGCGCCAGTCGAAGCCCGTGCCCTGGTCGCGAATGACGAACCGTATCGCCTGATCCTCCCGCTCGAACGCCACCTCGGCGTACTTGCCGGCATTCTCAGGGAGTCTCAGACGCCGCTGCACTTCGTCGCTCCATCCGCCGCTGGCATACAACTTCGACTTGTCCTCGTAGGTGATGCCGAGGTTGCCGTGTTCGACGAGCAGCTCGGTCAGGCCGACCACGGCGGACTCGGGGTCGGGGCAGGCGTTGGCGAGAACGCCGGCGAGGTCGCGCGCTTCATCCAACGTGCGGATGACGAACCGCGCCTCGGACAGCAGCGACAGTACATTGAGGCCGCGCCGTACGCGCTTCTGCAGTTCGCGGATCTCGTGCGAGTCGGTCGCCGCGGTGCGGACCACGCTGAGCAGCAGGTCGCGGTCGTACGGTTTGGTGAGGTAGTAGTACGCGCCGGCGCGGATGCCTTCCAGGATCTGATCGCGGTGCGCCAGCGCGGTCTGCAGGATGACGGGCACCATCCGCAGCTCCTCGTCGTCCTTCATCTTGCCGAGGAGCTGCATGCCGTCCATGCGCGGCATGGTGCGGTCTAACAGCACGACGTCGTAGCGCTGCGGCTCCGCCTGCAGCTTGCCCCACGCTTCGAGCCCATCCTCGGCTGTCTCGACGTCGTAACCTTCGGGCTGGAGGTGGATCGTCAGCAGCTTGCGATCGAGCGCGTGATCGTCGACCACCAAAACGCGAGGCGTGGGCATACGTCAGTCTTCGCCGCCGGCGGCCTCGCACTTCACGGTCGACGGATCGAGAACGTCGATGCTCTCTTTCGCGCGATTGGCGCGGAATGCGCGCGTGATGATCGGCGCGCCCTTCTTGTCGTAATGGCCGAACGGCAGGACCTCGTCATCTTCGCTGCCTTTCTCATTCTTCTGCAGTTCAGCGAGGGTTTTCCAGACCGGCAAGCCGCCCGCGGTGCGGCTCTCGATGGACTGCAGAAGAATGAGCCCTTCGCTGTCTTTGCAGAGGAATTCGATGCCCAGCTCGCGCGCGTCGATCGCGGGCAGCATCGAGCCGACCTGACTCATGTAGCCGGGACGCTCTTTCGACGGCGTTCCGGCACATGTCGCCATCAGCATCGCAGCCATCAGAACATGCATCGCGTTAGTGTACGCTTTCGATATGTTTTTAAAGAACGTCGAGAAACACGCGGCTCAAAGTCCGTGGGGCGAAGCGGCGGCGGCGATTCGCGAAGCCGGAATCCCGGTGCCGGAGATCATGCATCTCTTCAACTACAAGCCGCAGTGGACACAGCATCTGGCGGCGTTCAGCCACGGCGTGATGCGCGGGCCATCGCCGCTGACTTCCGGAGAGCGCGAGATGATCGCGGCCTTCACGTCGCGGTTACGCAATTGTGTTTTCTGAACGGGAGCCCATGCCGCGGTCGCGGCAGAGCTCACCGGAAATCGCGATCTCATCGACGCAGTGTT
>QHVX01000199.1:4861-5707 GCA_003222375.1 Acidobacteriota bacterium | reverse complement strand
CGAAAAGGCGTCGCTGTCATCGCCGGACATCACTGCCAACGACATCGCGCAGGCGCGAGCAGCGGGCGCGTCGGAGGAGATGATCTACGACGCGATCACCGTCTGCTCGCTGTTCGTCTTCTACAACACCTGGGTCGATGCCTGCGGCGTCGCCGCCATGAACGACGAGGGATACCTCGCGTCGGGATCGCGGCTGGCCGCGCGGGGATACGCGCCGTAACCGCTCTCCGTTCTCCGAGGTATCCTTTGGGTGCCACGCGAGGACCGTCGGCGTTTCTGTCGATAGTCACCAGCATACACATGCCCAAAAACTCTTACCGCGACCTTGTCGCATGGCAGATCGCTATGGATCTTGTGGATGAGATTTACAGAACTGTTCGGGCGTTTCCGAAGGACGAAACGTATGCGCTGTCTCTGCAGATGCGGAAAGCCGCGATGTCTATACCGTGCAATATTGCCGAAGGCCACGGTCGCTTTAGTCTTCGAGACTTTCGCCACTTTCTGCGTGAGGCACGGGCATCAGGGCTCGAGCTCGAAACCGAGATTACGATCGCATCGCGTCAACGTTATATCGATGTTGAACGTGAGGCGATACTGCTTGAGCAGACGGCGCGCGTCGGTCAGGTGATAAACGGCCTCATACGCCATCTTGGTCAACGTCTTCACGACGGATAAAGCCCACGGAGAACGGGGAACGAGGAACGGCGAACCTATTGGTTCATATCCTTTCCCTGCTCGAGCTTCTCGATCCCGGTCTGCAGCGTCTTCTTGTTGTTGTCATCGGGCGCCTGCGCGAGCGCGAGCTTCGCGTACTTGAGCGCTTCCTTGTAATTGCCGACCGCCGAG
>QHVX01000199.1:1683-4834 GCA_003222375.1 Acidobacteriota bacterium | reverse complement strand
GAGCTGAAAGACGGAGAGTGCCTCCTGCTTCTTGCCCTGCTGCAGAAGCTGACGGCCGTATTGATGCATCTCGCCGGGCTCGCCCATCGTGAGCGCCTTCTCGCGATTCTTGGCAGCGTCGGCTTCCATGTTGTTGGCCGCCTGCGCATCGGCGAGCGTGATCAGGGTGGTGAAGTTCACCTGGCCGGGAAACGCGATGCCGGACGCAGTCTTGGCCCATTCCAGTGCGTCCTTCGGATCTTTGTTCGTCAGCGCATAGCGCGCGGCGGCGTTGTAGTTCTGCCAGCCGAAGCCCTGCGCGTTTTTCAGCTCGTTGCGAATTTTGTCGATATAAAGATTAGCGATATTAGATACTGATATTGTGAACGGAACCTGAAGGTCTTCCCATCGCATCAGCGCGGTGGCGCGATCGAGCTTCCGCTCCGGAAACTCAAACGTCAGATATTCGTGATATTCGCTCTTCGCCGGCTTGACGTTGACGCGGAGCGCGTCGTCGGCCGGATCGTAGAAGAAGCTGCCCCACGATGTGGAGTTCTTCGAGAAAATGATCGTCCACTCGTCCTGTCCCGGGATCATCGACAGTCCGTACGCGCCGGCAGGGAGCGGCTGGCCTTCGATCAGGACATCGTTCGAGGTCGTGAAAGTCGTGTTCTCATTGGCGCCAGCCCGCCACGGACATTCGGTGCACGTTCCGAAGCCGAGAGTCTTTTGCGGTCCGTAGGGGACGAGCGTTCCATAGATTTTCCCCCGGCGGTCTTCGCCCCCTCGGGGATTGTGCACTTTGGGACTGTGGTAATCGATCGTGACTTTGACGAGGCCGAGGTATTGGGTGACCGTGGCGTGCTGGTTTTCGCCGTCGGGCGGCAGCGAGATTGATGTCTGTGCGCCGGCCACCGTGGCCAGCAGAACAGCAGCAATGAAAAGAAACGTCGGACGTCCGCGCATCGACTCCTCCTTTTTGTTTGGACGGCGCGCATCGTAATGCGGCAGATGTGTCGCGCCGGTGAGCGATCGGTGAATTAGTCGGCAATGAAGATGGTGTCGTGCGGCGCCGAACGCTCGTCCGCCGGCCGGCCGGCGGTGTAGTAATACAGCGAGACCGACTTGCGCGTAACGCCGGGCGGCGAGGCCAGCGGATGCGGATGCCCGTGAAACGAAGTATCGGTCGTCGAAAAGACAACCGTGCGATTGAAAACCGGAAGAATGCGCTCGACGCACTTCTTGCGATCGCGGCTCCATAGCTCGAGATGTCCGCCCCATTCTTCACGCCAATCGCGATTGAGATAGATGAGCATGTTGAGGCGCCGATCGAGCTTCAACTTCGGATGGACGTTGAAATCGGCGTGCACTTTCAGAAATCCGCCCGGCTCGATCTGATGGAGTCCGCCACCGCCGAAGTAGGGATCGGGAATCAGTCCCTCGATCCCGGTCAGCGCTTCGAGCCATAGCAGCATCTCGAAGGAGTTCATGTCGTTGAGAAAATCGCGGGTGGTCTTTGAGATCGTGGCGGTCTCGTGCGAGTAGCCGAGCTTTTTCTCGAGCGGGTTATCGAACCGCCGCCACTGCTTTTCGCCGGACGCCGGGAACTCCCGGAGAACTGCGTCGAGCGCGGCGTCGTCGAAGAGGCCATCGATGACGATGTGGGGAAAGGGATTCGCGTCGCGATATTTCGTCGCGAGTGACGCAGCGTCATGATGGAGTTTCAACGCTGCCACGATGTCGTCTCGCCTTCGTGCAAGCTCACTTGCAAATCATCAGAGTACGTCACCCAGCCGGCCGGAGATTCGTATCGGACGCGGAGCGGCAGGCGTCCGTCGCTGCCGAGATGAAATCCCGCGTGCCGCGGCACACGGAATCCCTGCCTGCCATCGGCGAGGATCACTTTGTACTGCCCTGCTTCGTAAGGCCCGAAGTCCCAGAAGAGCGAGCCGTCCTCGAAATGAAAACGCGCCGAGAGCGGGGCGACTCGATCCGCCGAGCAAGCCCGCGACAATTGATCGCGACGGGCTTCGCGAACGCAGTCGCACTCCTGCTCGAATTCGAAGAATCGGCGAGCCGACAATCGACCAGCGCACAGCGGGAGCTCGTCGTAAGTCCAGCTCGCCCTGCTCCTCGTCAGCCGTGACAGCTCCTCGAGAGTCGCGGGCGGACTCGATGGCATCCACAGCAGGTCGCCGGCATTGAGCCGGGAAAGCGCCCGGTCTTCTTTGCTCATTCGCTCCATCGCGCGAAGGCTTTCAGGCCACTGCACTCGCGACGAGACGACGACTGCCAGAACGATCGCGATCTGAAGCGCGAGAAGCCACCGGAGCGAAGGCAACGCTGCGACCGCGGTGCTAACGAATATCCAGGAAACCAGCCCGTAGCGCTGCTGGATCTCGAAACTGACCGGCAAGATCGGCAGCAGCGCCGCAGAAGCGGCGATTAGGATCAAAAGACGCGATCGCGGTCGCAGTACGACGACGACCAAGATCGCGACCACGATCAGAATCAACGCGATGGCCCCGATCGCATTGCCGCCGCTGAGCACTCTGCCGAATCGAAGCGGCAGCGTCGCGATCAATCGAGGCCATTCCTTCCGCTCCACCGCCCACCCATAGCTTTCGAGATGTGGACCGGCAACGGCGAAGCGCCAGCTGCAGTAGATCGCAAGCGCAACAGCGTACGGCAGTGCGCTTCGCAACCCCGCAATCACAACCAGGACCAAAACCAGCGGCACAAAAATCTCTTTGGCTGCCATCGCAAAGAGATACGCCATCGCGGAGAACGTTGTCAGTGCGATGGATTTCCTTTGAAACGAAAGCACGGAGATCAACGCAAACAAGAGTCCTTCGATGTAGTGCCGATCCATCAGACGTTGTACGCACTCGATCAAGGGGATGCCGGCCATCGCGACGATCGCACCACTTGCGGCGCCCACCAAAGTGAACCATCGGCGCAGCAGCAGATACATCGCGGGCGCAATGCAGGCAAAAACCGCGATCTGATGAGCGTAAAACGCTTTTGGATTCAGACCGGCGGCATACAGGTCAGCTTTTAGCGATGCAAGAAGCAACGGCGTAAATACGTGCGATGGAAAACCTCGCCAAAGGGCTGAACTCAGAAACAAATCGCTGGGATGGCGAGGGGCGATGAGATTCAAGTGGAACGG
>QHVX01000199.1:0-1639 GCA_003222375.1 Acidobacteriota bacterium | reverse complement strand
GTGTTCCTATCGCCTGTACCGTCCACCGAATACAATTGCCCGCCCTGATCCCTCGTGGATTCCGGAAACGTCGCGAACGATGCCGATCCTCAAGCGCGAACCCGACGCCTTCCCGGAATCGATCTTCGAGATGACCTCTCCGTGGTGGGTCGCGCATCTGCGCAGCCGGCAGGAGAAAGTGCTCGCGCGCTACCTCCGCGATCACCAGATTCCGTTTTATCTGCCGCAGATGGAGAAGCGCATCCGCCGCAGCGGGCGGACGTTCGTGTCGTACCTGCCGCTGTTCGCAGGCTACGTTTTTTTTCGCGGCAGCCGCGACGAGCGACTTCGAGCGCTGAAGAGCGACGTCATCGTCAACATTCTCGAGCCGTCAGATCAAGCCGAAATCGCGCAGGAGCTGAATCAACTTCACCGGCTGCAACTCACCGATGCGCAACTGAAGCCGCATCCGTTCATCGAACCGGGCGACACGGTGCTCATCACCGAAGGCGCGTTCGAGGGATATCGTGGAGTCGTGGTGAAGGAAAAGGGAACGATGCGGCTGATCGTCTCGGTCTCGCTCATCCGGCAATCGGTGGCGCTGGAGATCGACCGCGAGTCCATCCGGCCTACGGCGACGCGGCCGCGAGTCCGCTAGGCGCCGTGTTGGGGACCTGGCGAATCCAGGCCTGCCGCTCCACGATCGTCGCGATTTTGCTCACTCCAGGCATGGCCTTGTAAACGCCCTTGATCGTGAGCACGTAGATCGGGATGCCGAGGCGCGTGGCTTCGAGCTGGTCCTGATAGGACGGCTTTGGGAAAGCCACTGGATGCGTGTGCACGATCGCGATCGTGTTAGGCGGCTTCGGACCATTGAAGCTCTCGGACAAATTCGAGTGCTTGGAAGGCCAGCGTTGACACGCGATGGAGCCGTCGACCTGCTGGACCACCCAGGCGGCACGCTCGAAGGGTCCGTTGAGACTCCATCCGCTGTCGCGCAACAAATCGCGGAAACACATGCGGCCGATCACCGAATCGAAAATGATGTCATCGCCGAATGCGGGGACGGCGATCAAAATCGCGAACAGGAGCCACGCGCGTTGCATGACTCCCAAGGTGCATCGCGGTTCGTGTCTTTTCTTGCCGAGTTGCGACGCGTTGAACGCAGAGCGTCACGCGACAGTAACGGAACACTTTGCTTGCTAACCTCCGACGAAATTGTTCGTACTAAGGAGCGTGACGATCACGGGCGTGCAGGGACACATCGTTCGCAGCGGCTACGAACCGGGGATCGTGTGTCACGAAGTGTTCTACGACAGCGGCCGGACACTCGACACGCACGCACACGCACGTCTCTTCATCGCATTTGCGATGGATGGCCGCTACCGCGAATCGGCGAGTGGCCTCGACTTCGATTGCGGTCCGCGCTCGGTCGTCTTTCATCCTTCGGAAGAGGAACATGCCATTGCGGTCGGTCCGCTGCCGCTGCGATGTTTCATCGTGGAGCTCGATGCCGACGAGATGCGACGCCGGTACGACGCGACGCCGCCCGCGACGCTGCTTCGCGTTGAAGGCGGCCCGATGGCGTCGGTGCTCACCACTCTGTACGGCGAATTCCGCCTGACCGACGCTTGCTCGTCGCTCGCGATTCAAGGTCTCG
>QHVX01000198.1 GCA_003222375.1 Acidobacteriota bacterium | reverse complement strand
GTGGCTGCGGATCGCCGTAATCGTGATTGCCAAGCACCGGATAGATCGGAACGTCAAGCGGACCGAAATGCTCGGTGATCTTCGTCCACTGCGGATCGTCGATCGATTGGATCCCGCAGGGATAGAAGTTGTCGCCCACCAGAAGAATCGCGTCGACAGGATTCTCGCGCTGCACGCGAAGCATGCCTGCCCGAAGCAGAGAATGCGTCGCGCCGGCATCCCCCACGACGATCAGCCGAAGATGGTTCTCATGAACGGTCAGATCGCCGGTCGCAAAGAGCTTCGCCGCAAGGAGAAGGGCGAGCGCGAACACGCTAGTGCTTTTTCGGCTCCGCTTTCTTTTCCGCGGCTTCTTTTGCGGGCGACTCCTCCTGCACCGCAACGACCTTGCCGTTCATGGCATCGACATTGACCTCCGTGATGCCCTTAGTGGTCTTGATGTCGAAGGAGTAAATGAGCTTGCCGCCTTCGTTCTCCAGCTCCGCGGTCGCGATTTTTCCACCGGGAACCTTCTTGAGCGCGATGGCTTTTGCTTTCTTCATCGAGATCTTCGGTTTGTCGGCGGCGTAGACGCCGGCGACGGTAAATGCGACGAGGAGTGCGATCAGTATTTTTTTCATGCGGCCATCATCGACATCGAAGATGAACGCGCGATGAATGCAGTTGCACAGACTGCTTCGACGGGCGTAGGGTTACGCGCCATGAAAAAGATCGCCGCACTTCTCGCCTTCGCTTCGGCCGCGCAGCTCAACGCCGCCTACCACGTCGTCCGCCACATTCCCATCGGCGGGACGGGTGGGTGGGATTATTTGACCGTCGATAGCGCCGCGCGTCGGCTGTACGTGTCGCACAGCGATCGCGTTGAAGTCGTCGACATCGACCGCCAGAAAGTCGTCGGCACGATCCCGAAGACCGAAGGCGTGCATGGAATCGCGATTGCGCCTGACCTGCACCGCGGATTCGTTAGCAACGGCCGCGCCGGATCGATGACGATCTTCGACCTCGATAAATTAACGACGATTAGTGAAGTAAAGACGAGCGGCGATAATCCTGACGCTATTTTGTACGATCCGGCCACGAAGCACGTCTTCACGTTCAACGGACGCGGCCAGAATGCAACCGTGTTCGACGCCGATGGCAAGACCGTCGCCACCATCCCGCTCGGCGGCAAGCCGGAGTTCGGCCAGAGCGACCGTGCCGGACACGTGTTCGTCAACATCGAAGACAAGAATGAGATCGTCGACATCGACGCGAAGAACCTGACCGTCGCGCATCGCTGGCCGATCGCACCATGCGAGGAGCCGAGCGGACTGGCAATCGATCGCGCCCATCACCGGCTTTTCGCAGTGTGCGGAAATCAGAAGATGGTCGTCGTCGACAACGAGTCGGGCGCGGTTGTCGCGTCAGTGGCAATCGGAAAAGGAGTCGACGGCGCGGCGTTCGACGAAAAGAAACAGATGGCGTTTTCGTCCAACGGCGCCGACGCGACGATCACGGTCGTCCGCGAAGTCTCGCCGAAGGATTTCGAGATCGTCGAAAACGTCCCCACAGTCAGAGGCGCACGGACGATCGCGTTGGACGAAAAGACGGGGCACGTGTTCGTGCCGTCCGCGCAATTCGGCCCGCCCCCCGCCCCCACACCCGACCGCCCCCGCCCTCGGCCCTCGATTCTTCCGAATACCTTCGAGGTGATCGAGGTCGCGCCCTAGCGCGCCGTCATCCTGACCCCGCGGAGCGGGGAAGGATCTCGTCAGCAGAGATCCTTCGCCGTCTTCGCGGCTCAGGATGACGCCACGCTCCACACCCACGGCTTCCTTCAGCAAACCACGGTAAATAAAGCGCTTGCCGGTTCGCCTCCGCGAATCGGCGTACAATCAGTTGATCGTCTCGATCGCCCGTTTATGTCGTCCGCCGAGAGTGTCAAAGACTTTGTCCTGCAAATCGAGAAGACGTTGGCGGCGCGGCGTCTCTACCATCCCGGAAATGCTGCTTACCAGGACGCGAGTCAGCGCTTGTTGGAAAAGTGCCGGACGGCGGCGGAGAGCGACAGTTTCACGGTGCGGTTCACCTCAACCGATCTTTTCTTCGACAAGGTTTCGCTTCTCAACCGTCCGAAGCACGACGAATCGTTCTTCTTCCCGCTGTTTCGCGACGGTCTCCGCGAGCTGACGTTCACTGCAGATATCAGCGCACGCGATCTCGACGCTTTTCTCGACGTCCTCGAGACGAAGGAGCGTGCTCTCGCGACTGACGACATCGTCAACCTGTTGTGGCGTCGCGAACTGACCACCATCGTGCACAAAGCCATCGACGGGATCGGCGACTCCGAGGACGATGGAGAAGGCGGAAACGAGCTGCACGGTCTCGTTGCGGACCTTGCTGAAAAAATCAAGAATCCGGCGACGCCAGTCACCGGTCAGAAATACGCATTCGTCGTTGATGCCGAAGTCAAAGTCGGCCAAACGGACATGCATTACGACGCGACGACGCTCCGGCGAACGTTTGAGGAGAATCCGACCGTTCTACGCCTCGAAGAAGCAGAGGCGCAAAAGATCCGCGGCGAGTTGGACCAAGACCGCGATCAGATTCTCGTCGAGCGATTCATCGAGATTCTTCTGGTGATCGCGCGTTCGCCCGCCAAGACGATCGAGCCGGCAGCCATTGCGCCGGTGTTTCAGCAAATCGCCGAGGGCTATTGGACCGCTCGCGATTACGCGCGCGTGACCGCCATTCTGACGCATCTGTACGCCGCCGCGACGCAGGCGCCGAATCCGGAATACCGCGCCGCGCTGGCGGACGTCATCCGGCGGTTTCTCTCCGTCGAACGGCTGAACATTCTCTTTCTCGACTTCGTCGGCGGCGCGCTGCCACCACAGACAGTTCCCGGCTGCCGGAAGGCGAGACGCGAACGCTCGTCTTGACCGCATTGCGACGAAAGATGGCGGCGAACAGCGAGCTGCTTCGGCAAGGACTCGCCTCGCCGGAACCCGCGCGCGTCCGGGCGTCGCTGGCATTGCTCGATGAAAAGATCGAACGCCTTTTCGCGACCGATCTGATCCAACTCGCATCGCATCGCGAAGAGTCGATCCGATTGAAAGGACTCGCGGCCGCCGCGCGCCTCGGCGGTCCGCCCGCGTTGGAAGCTCTCTGGAAGGCGATGGAGGGCGACCCGTCGAAGTCTGTTCGGCTGTATGCCTTCCGCGCCATGTCGACTGTCGCCTGGCCGGCGCTCGCGACTCGACTGAAGGCGCTGGTCACGGAAGAGCATTTCGCCACACGACCCCTGTGGGAACGCCAAAAGTATGTCCGGCTGCTCGGCGAAATCGCCGGAGACGACGTCGCGCCGCTGTTCGAGTCGTGGATCCCGTCGAAGCGATGGCTGTGGCAGGCGAAAGACCTCGAGATGCGCGAGCTGGCACTGTGCGGCCTCGGATGGACAGGAGAGGCCGGCTTCGAAAAGGTGCGGGGGATCGCGGAGGAACGCGGCAAGCCCGGCGAAGTCGCGAAAAAGGTACTCGAAAGCATCTCGCGCGTCGAGGCGGCGGCGGAGCAGCGATGACCGAAACGCAGAAGATGAACATCGACGATCTTTCGCTGCACGCCGGCGGCGACGACATCGCGGCCGTCAAGGGTCCCAATGCGGTCATGCACACGTGGTTTCAACTCTTCCGCACCGCGATGATTCACGCGATCGACAATCAGGCTTTGCAGAAGCCGATCGCGTCGATGGTCGAGATGACCGAGACGCTCGTGCCGCGCGAGGGCCGCGTATCGTTCCAGGCAAAAGACAAATCACTCTTCGTCAACGGGACCAAACTCCGCCTCTCGACCGACGAATACGAGCTGGCGCGCGAGATTTTCGAATTCTTCGAAGAACGCGGTATCGGCGGATTCTCGATCGACGGAGGAATGGACGCCGCAGCCGTGCGCGCGCTGCTCAGCGCGCTCATTTACACCAACGAACGCGAGTTTGGAAAACTGGAAGCGGCTGTCAAGGCGGCCGGCATCCCGTTCCGTCTCAACAAGCCGATGGGAACTGGCAAAAAGAGCAAAGCGGAGATCACGCTCGAACGCCGGTCGTACACATTCTTCACGTATTCGAAGCTGATCGTGCTCTATCGCAGCCTTGTCGCCTCGGCGACGGTTCCCAACGCGCAGCGCACCTTCCTCATGAAGAAGATTGCGCGTACGGTACAGGCTCTCGTCGACATCTGTCTCGAGGACGACCACACGTTTTTGACCGTGTCGGCAGTCAAGAGCGGCGAAGCGTACGCCGCGCACCACGCCGCGAACGTCGCCATCCTGGCGATCGCGCTCGGCGAAAAGCTCGGACTATCGAAAGTCGAACTTGCCGACCTCGCGATGGGCGCGGTCTTTCACGATGTCGGCTTGCAGAACTGTCCGGCGGACGTGATGCTGAAATCGAATCCGCTCTCGCCCGACGATCGCGCGCTCGTCGAGCAGCATCCCATGCGCTCCGTCGAATATCTGCTGCAGCAAAAAGTCTTCAACAAATCCTTGCTGTCGCAGATCGTCGTGGCGTTCGAGCATCACCGCTATTCCGATGGCTCCGGATATCCGGCCGCCAGCCGCAAGCCGGACATTTTTTCCCGGATCGTGACGATCTCGGATGTCTACGATGCGCTGACGACGCAGCGGCCATGGCGCAACGCTTTCATGCCGGACGAAGCCCTCGGCATGATGACGCGCGACAAGCGATTCGATCCGGCGCTGATGAAGGTCTTCGTCAATACGCTCGGTCTCTATCCGATCGGGACCGTCGTGCGGCTGCACTCCGGAGAAATCGGCGTTGTGATTTACGGCGGCGGCGAAGGCGAGCGCCTCAATCATCCGATCATCACGCTCATCGGCAGCGACGGAAGCGCAACCGGCACGCTCGATCTCGCTGAACAGACGGCCGACGGCAGATATCGATGGTCCATCGCGATGACCGAGGATCCGGCGAAGTACGGGATACAGCCGTCGGGAATCATCGCTGCCAGCGCCGGGGTGGGCGACTAGTGCGGCGCGAAACCTTTGGAGTGCGGTGCCTTGGCACCGCTTTCACGGCCGCAGCTTGCTGCGGCCGGCCCAAAAGCGGCGGCAAGCCGCCGCAGTCCAAAAACCGAGGAGGCAATTAGGTGGCCGACCGGCGCGATCGACTCGGCGGCATGACCGGCCTGCCGACCTCACACGCGCCGACGCAGCGCGTCGAGCCGACCGTCGTCGCGCCGCGCGTCCATCGCCGCCAGGCGCTGCTCTACGCTCCCCCACCCACCGCGCCCGCCCCCTACATCACGCTGCTGGAAGCGGAGGGATTCGACGTGCTGGTCGCGAACAGTCCGGAGAGTGCGGCAATTTTGCTCGGCAATGCGTCGCCGGCGTTCATCATCGCGATCGTACCTATTCTTGGAGAAGATTTACGTGATCTTTTTCGTAAACATTCTCCGAATGCCGAAATTCGCGTGCTACCCGGCCTCATGGCAGTTCTCGAAGATGCGGTGGTGCGACCGCGCGACGCCGTCGAATTCGCGATTCGATCGATTGCGGCGACTGCGGGCGTGCTGGCGGCCATGCGGAACACGCCGCGCGAACGCACCGCGCGGATTCTCCAGTTGACGGAGAAATCCGCGGTAGCGTTGCGATTCACGTCCGCCGACGTTGCAGCGGCGCGCGTCATCGCGTCGATCTACGACATCCCCCGGGCTCTCAATAGTGGGCCGCCGTCGACCGCGGCTGCGACAAAGAAAGATGAGCGGAACGCGCATCGGGATCTTCTCGCCGAATACATCGCCGGCCTCGCGCCCCCTTTTCCGATCGTCATCAATCCTCCGGCCGGCGATCCGGCGCGGCGGACGCCGACGCCCCTCGAAATCGTCGAAGCGGCGGGCGCGTTCGCGATGATGACCGAAGCACGGGTCCCGCAGGCGGAGCTGGCGTTGCGAAAACTGGCAGTCGTCGGCGACATTCATCCGATTGCCGCCGAGGCGGTGATCAGCGCCGCGAGCAAGGCAACGGCGAATCGCGGACGCATTCTCGTCGTCGACGGCGATGCCGGCGCGCGCAACCTTCTCGCGTTGCGTCTCGCGAACGAAGGCTACAGCACCGACGTTGCCACCGACGGGCGCGCGGCGCTGGAGAGTATCCGCCGCGAGCCTCCGTCGCTGATCATCTCGGAAACGGTGCTCGCCGGCATGGACGGCTTCTCGCTCCTCGACACATTGAAGCGCGAAGGAAAAAAGATCCCGTTCGTTTTTCTTTCGGCGCGCAACGATGCTCTTTCAATGAACAAAGGCCTGCTGCTCGGCGCCGCTGATTTTCTGCCGAAGCCGATCAACACCGAGGTATTGCTGACGAAGCTGCAGAAACTGATGGGCCAGACTTTCGCGGCCGCCGATGCTTCGGCGCGACTGACGCTATCGGATGTCACGCGCGGCGGCGGCGGCGATCAGCCCACCGTCACGTACGGCGAGCTCGCTCCCGGCATCTCGATCAGCAATCGCTTCCGCCTGGTCGCGGACCTCGGGGAAGGCGGCATGGGAAAAGTCTTCAAGGCGCGCGATGAGCGGCTCGAAGAAGACGTCGTCATCGAGATCCGGCTGGCGCGCAAAATCTCGCATCCGGCGGTCGTTCGCATCTTTGACTTCTTCGAAGTCGGCACGCTGAAGTTCGTGACGATGGAGTTTCTGAAAGGGACCGATCTCGCAGGCGAGATCCAAAAGCGCGGGGCGTTTCCGATTCCAGTGACACTGCGCATCGCTGCCGAATTCTTCGAGGGCCTGGCGGCAGCACACGATCTGAACGTCATCCATCGCGACATCAAACCGCACAATGTTTTTCTGCTCGCCGAAGGACGCGTGAAGATTCTCGATTTCGGCATCGCGCAAGGTCTCGATCCCGAGCGGCCCGATCACACGGTGACGCAGTCGATCATCGGCACACCCGATTACATGAGTCCCGAGCAGCTCCTCGGACAGAAACTCGATGCCCGCACCGATATCTACTCGGCCGGCACGATGTTGTACGAAATGCTGACCGGCACGATGCCGTTCGAAGGCAGCGATATGACCGAACGGATCACGTCCCGGCTCAATCGCGATCCCGACCCGCCCTCCCGGCGCGTTCCGAAGATCCCGGGCGAGCTCGATCAGTTCATCCTTCGCCTCATCGCGCGGCACCGCGATCAGCGATGGGCCGACGCCCGCAGTGCGGCGGCCGAAGCGCGGAGTCTGATGCGCGTGGTGCGCTAGAACCAGCGTTCACCACAGAGGCACAGAGAGCACAGAGCGAGACTCTAAAGCTCGCAGAGACCCGCCTTGCCTGTACGGGTTTTGCCACATGCTTCAGACGCCGCCTTAAACCGCCTCGTGATCGTGTCGATTTCGGACGCGAGCTCGCTGAACTGAGTTTGAAATTCGCTTACCCGCGATCTCTCTGTGTTCTCGGTGCCTCTGTGGTGAACATCCTCCGATAGAATCGCGCGAATGCTGACAGTATTGGCGGCCGTGATTCTCACGAATGGAAAGATCTGGACAGGCGATCGGCAGCGGCCGTGGGCCGAGGCCGTAAAGATCGAGGCTAATCGGATTGTCGCGGTCGGATCGAGCACCGACATTGGGAAGAATGGATCGGTCATCGATCTGAAGGGCCGGCTCGCCGTTCCCGGCTTCATCGACGATCACACGCACTTCATCGACGGCGGCTTCGAGCTCTCCCGCGTGCAACTTCGCGACGCTGTCACGCCGCAGGAATTCGCGCGGCGAATCGGCGAGTACGCCAAGCGCGCCGGCGCGAGCAAGTGGATCACCGGCGGCGAGTGGGACCACACAATCTGGAATCCGCCGGCGTTGCCGACGCGCCAGTTGATCGATGCCGTCACGCCGCAGAATCCGGTCTTCGTGTCACGGCTGGACGGGCATATGGCGCTCGCCAATTCGCTGGCCCTGAAGATGGCGAACGTCACGCGTGACACTCCCGATCCCGCCGGCGGCACGATCGTTCGCGACGCGAATGGCGAGCCGACCGGTATCCTCAAGGACGCCGCCCAATCGTTCGTCGACAGCGTGATCCCATCGGCGTCGACGGATGAACGCCTAACAGCAGCAAAGGCGGCCCTCGCCGAGGCCGCGCGCTTCGGCGTCACCGCTTTCGTCGACATGTCGAGCGACGAGGCCTACGAAGATTTTCGCGCCTATCAACAATTGGAGAAGAGCGGCGATCTCACGGCACGCGTCTATCTTTTTACGCCGATTTTGGAATACAAGCGCCTAGTGGCGGCGTCGGTCGAGAAAGCTTTCGGCGGAGATCGGCTCCGCATCGGTGGACTCAAAGGCTTCGCTGACGGCTCCCTCGGATCTTCCACTGCCGCGATGTTCGAGCCATTCAACGACGATCCGAAAAATCGCGGGCTCACGATGGCGGCGATGACCGACGGCCGCATGAAAAGCGCGGTGACCGATGCCGACGCGCACAACCTGCAGGTCGCGATTCATGCGATCGGCGATCGCGCGAACGACGAAGTCCTCAAGATCTACGAGTCGATCGCGAACGCGCGCCAGCGTCGCTTCCGCATCGAGCACGCGCAGCATCTGAATCCCGATCTGATCAAACGTTTCGCCGCCGATCGCGTGATCGCGTCGATGCAGCCGTATCACGCCATCGACGACGGGCGGTGGGCGGAGGCGAAGATCGGACACGAGCGCGCACGTTGGACGTACGCGTTCCGCACGCTCATCGACTCCGGCGCGACTCTGACATTCGGCTCCGACTGGACCGTGGCGCCGCTCAATCCGATCCTGGGCATCTATGCCGCAGTGACGCGTCGGACGCTCGACGGAAAAAATCCGAATGGCTGGATTCCCGAGCAGAAAATTACGGTTGAGGAAGCGCTCCGTTGCTACACCGTGAACAACGCCTATGCGATGTTCCGCGAGAACGAGATCGGAAAAATCGCGCCGGGGATGTTCGCGGACATCGCGGTTCTATCTGACGTCGCGCCGGAGAGAATCGACAGCGCGAAGGTCGACATCACGATTTTTGATGGTCAGGTGATTTACGAACGAGCAGCGTCGCCGGGTGCAGCGATCCGAAAGTAAGAATCGACCAGAAGACCGTTGCTGCCGGTGAGCTGATGCGTCGCACGTCGCAGCCGTTATCGGTGAAGACCGCTGCATACTGGCGAAAATGCCGAATGTCATCGATGAGCGCCAGTCCACCCGGCTTCAGCACGCGCGCGATCTCGCGAATGGCAGCCCCGCGATCTTCGGCGGAGTAAAGATTGTGAATGGCAGCGCGCGAGAGGATGACGTCGAAGCTGCCGTCGCCGAACGGCATCTTCCGCATGTCGGCGGTTTTCACGTTGACGCGGTCGTCGACGCCCTCGCGTCTCGCATTGTCGATCGTCGCCTCCGGCTTGTTTCCCGACAAATCCTCGCTCTGCCAGATGTCGATGCCGGTGGCTTTGCCAGTTGTCAGCCGCTTTGCCGCGCCGATGAGGAGTAAGCCGCGGCCGCAGCCGACGTCGAGCACCTGCTCGTCGCCGCGCCATTTCAGATTCGAGAGCAGCGTCTCGCGCTCGCGCACCTTGTCGTACCGGCTGCTCCACCACATCCAGAATCCGGTCGCGATCAATGCGACCGCCATCCACAGAAAGCCGATGATGCCGAATCGAAGCGACCCGACCCGGCCGGACCAGATGCCGGTGATGCCGAGCAGAAAAAGGATGAGCGCCAGGCCGCCCGCGATCAGCAGGTTTCGGATGACGTACGGCGCGTCGATGCCGTAGTCAGCCGACGATGACGTCGAGCTCATTCAAAATCTCAGTAATCGAATGAAAGCGAAGTGAAGTCGGGTCGGCGATCAGCGCGTCGAGCGCCGGCGTCGAGAAGCCTGCCGTCGCGAGTTGTTGCCGCAGCGGCATCGCCTCGCGCTGCAGCTCCTGCGGCGCGTGTGGCAGCTCTTCGGCTGGCGATCCTTCCGGCCGATAGGTTTCTTTCTCGATGGCGGCCCGGCGCGTTTTGAGTTTCGTCTGAAAGGAGCGGATCGCGTTGGTGACGGTTGCCGGAAGCGCGGTCGCTTCCTTCAACCGCGCAACGTCGTCCTGCAGCATGGTGACAATCGGCGCGATGCGGTCGGCATCCGCGGCGTTCAACTCTCGGATCACGCCTGACAAATCGTTCAGCGCGAACTCGACGTCGTTGACTGTCGCCGCGCTCGTTCCCTTTTTTGCTGCCTCGACCGCATTCGAAAGCAGATTGACCATGAGCTGCATTTGCGACGCGTACATCGCGTCGA
Organism: Acidobacteriota bacterium; assembly: GCA_003222375.1. Taxonomy (GTDB): domain Bacteria; phylum Acidobacteriota; class Thermoanaerobaculia; order Gp7-AA8; family Gp7-AA8; genus Gp7-AA10. Next base: position 2,707 of record QHVX01000198.1, on the reverse strand, counting down.
CATCCGCTGCCGCGGCCCTGAGCTGGAACAGGGCCGCGTCAATCAGCGCCAGCGCCTCGTTCATCGGTTCGTCGGTTTTAGGAGTCCGCTGAGGATATCGATCGGGATCGGGAACACGATGGTGGTGTTTTTCTCGACGCCGATTTCCGTCAGAGTCTGCAGATAGCGGAGCTGCAGCGCAGCTGCTTCGGAGCCGAGAATCTTCGCCGCGTCGGCCAGACGCTGCGACGCCGCGAACTCACCTTCGGCGTGAATCAATTTGGCGCGCTTCTCGCGCTCGGCCTCGGCTTGCTTCGCCATGGCGCGCAGCATCGATTCCGGCAGATCGACCTGTTTGACTTCGACGTTGACGACCTTCACGCCCCACGGCTCGGTGTGTTGATCGAGGATGCTCTGCACGCGCGTGTTGAGCGTGTCGCGATGGGCCAACAGCCCGTCCAGCTCCACTTCGCCGAGGACGGATCGCAGTGTGGTCTGCGCGAACTGCGAGGTCTGATACCGGTAGTCGAAGACCTCCACGACCGCATTTCGCGGCTCCATCACCTTGAGGAAGACCACCGCGTTCACCTTGAGAGTGACGTTGTCGCGCGTGATGATGTCCTGCGGCGGGACCTCGAACGCTTCCTGCCGCAACGAGACGCGCACCATGCGGTCGATCGGCGCGAAGACGAGAAAGATTCCCGGACCCTTGGCGGCAGGCAACAGCCGCCCGAGGCGGAAGATCACGCCCCGTTCGTACTCGGGAAGGATCTTGATCGAGCTGAGGAGATAAATCGCGAGAAAGATGACGATGACCAGGACGCCGACGTTCATTCGAAGCCCCCTCGAATTTGGGCGCCGGGATTGTATCGCGGGGCTACTCCGCCGGTTCGACGATGAGCTGCAACCCGTCGACGCCGCTCACTCGAACGCGCGTTCCCTCGGCGACCGAGGTTCTCGCGACGGCATTCCACAGGGTGCCGTGCACGAAGACTTTGCCAGCCGGCTGGAGCTGCGTGCGGGCGATGCCAATCTCGCCGATCATGCCTTCGCGTCCGGTTGTGACGCGATTGCGCCGCGCCCGAAGCGCCAGCGTCATGAGGAAGATCGTGATCAATCCGATCGGAACGCTCACGATCAACGCCGTGAAGAGATGCACGCGCATTTCGGGAATCGGCCCGTCAACGAGGAACAGCGCGCCAAAAATCATGCAGATGATGCCGCCGATGCCGAGGACGCCGTGCGTGGCATATTTTGCCTCCAGGATGAACAACGCGAATGCTGCGATGAGTAAGGCCAGGGCGGCGTAGCGCGTCGGAAGAAGATTGAGCGCGAAGAGCGACAGCAGAATCGCGATCACCCCGACGACGCCCGGCAGTACGGCGCCGGGATGATTCAGCTCGGCAAAGATCGCCAGCGAGCCGAGAGCGAACAGCAGAAACGCGATGTTCGGATCCATCAACATCGAGAGCAGCCGCTCTTTCACCGACATGTCGTAGTTGCGAATCGGCTGGCCGGCAACATGCAGGGTCATCGTCGATCCGTCGTAGCGGCGGATGCGGCGCCCTTCGACTGCTTTCAGCAGCGAGGGAAGATTCGGCGCGATGACGTCGATCAGCTTCTGCTGGAGGGCCTCGTCTTCCGTGAACGACTTCGATTCGCGAACCGCGCTTTCGGCCACTGTGACATTGCGGCCGCGGCGCGACGCGATCGTGCGCATGAACGCTGCCGCGTCGTTCTCCATCTTCGCCTTCATGACCTCGTCTATTTTGTCGCCGCCGAGCATCACGGGATGCGCTGCGCCGGTGTTGGTGCCGGGAGCCATCGCGGAGATGTCAGCGGCTTCGAGAAGAAAGAAACCGGCCGACGCGGCCCGGCTTCCGGCCGGCGAAACGTAGACGATCACCGGCACACGCGACGTCATCATTTTCTCGACGATCGAGCGCGTCGAATCGATCAAGCCGCCGGGCGTGCTCAGCTCGATGACGACCGCCGCATCCTTCGCGCGCGCGGCGCTCTCCAGGCCACGACCGATGTATTCATCGCTGATCGGATGAATCATGTCGTTGAGGTGAATGCGCAGGATGGAAGCCTGCGCTGAGAACGGAAGGCAGAAAAGCACGACGGCGAGAACGCGTTTCATCGGAACCCCAATTGTAGGGAACGAGTCTACTGCCCGCGCTAATCCGTGGAGGTGACACAGCTCGCTACACTCTCGACGAGCAGGCCGAATTCGATCGGCTTTCGGAGAACTGCGCGGCAGGAAATGTGGGTCGGTGCGTCATCGGACGACAGAATGATCAACCGCCGGCCATCGACATCAGCGCACGCAACCTTCGCATCGAGAAGAATTGCGTCATAGGAGCGCGCTTTGAGGTGAGCATCCGCCTCAGCGGCCGTGCCTGCCGTATCGACGATGTAGCCCTGTCGATTGAGGATGTGGGAGATGAGAGCGAGGACGATGACGTCGCTTTCCGCGACTAAGACTCTCGGGCGCGGTATGACCGGCTACCTCCACTTCGTACGTTCCGGGGACCGCAAGTGGAACGAACCGGCCGGGACTGTTATTTCAAATAACTTCTGCCTGTTCGATCACGCTGCCGGAGTGATCGTCGTCGAGGGAATGGCCGCAAAGCTCACAGAGGAGCTCGTCATCCTCGAGCTTGGCGCAGACGAAGTGGCAGGAGCAAAGCGCGCAGACGATCTGGAACAGTTGTTCGGGCATGTC
>QHVX01000197.1 GCA_003222375.1 Acidobacteriota bacterium | reverse complement strand
GAAAAACTTCGTGATGTCGTTGCGGAAGACGAGCTTGAAATCGCCGATCGGACCGTTGCGCTGTTTGGCAATGATAATTTCGGCGATCCCCTTCTCCTCGGTGTCCTTGTTGTAGACCTCATCGCGATAGATGAATGCCACCAGATCGGCGTCCTGCTCGATCGAACCCGATTCGCGAAGGTCGGCAAGCTGCGGACGATGATCGCCGGTCCGCTGCTCCGGACGACGTGACAGCTGTGACAGCGAAATCAGCGGAAGGTTGAGCTCTTTCGCGATG
>QHVX01000209.1 GCA_003222375.1 Acidobacteriota bacterium | reverse complement strand
TGACCATTTTGATCAGCGGCGGCGAAAGCGGCCGCAATCCGATGTCCCAGGCCTGAAGGGTCAGCGGCGACAAATAGGTGACGTGATCCGCCACGCGAAATCCACAGCGTTCGGCGAGCGCGCGATAGTCGTCATAAGACGTCGTCCAGTAACTCGACTCCGTGCGGCCGCGATTCAATAGCCGCAACAGCTCCGATTTTTTCTCACGCCATCGATAACTGATGCACAGATCCTTGAAGCGATGGTCCTGAAGGCAGAGAAGCGCTCTTCCCCCCGATTGCAGGATGCGATGGATCTCGCGCAGAGAATGCTCGGGCGAACGGAGCCAATAGAGGATGTTCGAGAAAACCGTCTTGAACGAGGCGTCGTCCAACGGCCATTGCCCATCGGCATCGGCAACGCGCGTCCCGCCGTAGAAGCCGAGGCCGGCCGCCTGTTTGAGGAGCGATTCTTTGGCGTCGAGTGCGCAGGTGATCGTGTAATCCGGCTTTCGAACAATGGATGACGAATCGGGCGCTTGCTCGAACGTGTCGTAGATGTCCTTGTTCTGCCAGAAACCGGCCGGATCGACATTGCGGTACCAGTCATAAGCCAGTGAAAAGGCGCCGCCGGCCGTAATGAAACTGAAGATCCCATTGCCGGCGCCGACATCGACTGACGGCGAAATGAACTCGATTCGTGAGATCACTGACGACGCGATGGCGTCCCACAGTGCCGATTCAGGTCTGAGCCAGTAAACGTTCAGATGTGGCTCGATGAAGTCCTCGGCTGACTTCACCGTCATCCGCGGCCGTTTCTACGCTTCAACACCTGCTCGGCCATGAAAAAGTCGAAGTCGTCATCGATGTCGATGTTCTGCTCCTTGTCGAGGAGCACGCGCTCGATGCGTTGACCATACCGATCGCCCTTCAACACCAGGTCGGCCCGCATGACATAGACATTCCCATCGTCGTAAAAAAAACCTTCAATGTCCTGACGGCGGAGATCGTTCTTCCCGTACTCCGTGAACTTGCACATGAATCCCGTGGCAAGAGAATCGGCACGCGCTTGCGAAAACTGTTCGATGCATCGATCGACCAGTCCCGATTCGCGCACCGGGGAAGTTGGCTGCAACAACACCAGCGTCTCGGCCGGGCGGCAGCGAAGAGCGTGCTGCAACACCGGCAGCGTGTCCGCAGCATCACTCGCCAGTTCTTCCGGCCGATCGATGACCTCTGCTCCGTACTCGCGCGCAACACGCGCGATTTCGGGGTCTTCAGTCGAAACGACAGTCGCGTCGATCAACTTTGAATTCTTCGCTGCTTCGATCGACCAGGCCAGAAGCGGTTTCCCGAGAAGCGGCCGCACATTTTTCCTCGGAATTCCTTTGCTGCCGCCGCGGGCAGGAATGAGTGCCAGGACCTTCACGCCCATTGATCCCGCACCAGCATGAACGCCTCGGCCGCGCCGAAGCCGATCTCCATGCCTCGCTTTTGCGCGAGCACTTCAATGCCCTTCGCCGATCGCGGATGCGGAAATTCCTTCATCTCGCGGACGTAGGCCTTCATCGCTTCGATTTTCCGATCGACGAAGCCGGCGACATCGACCCAGTAATTCGGCTGAAAGGCATACTCTGGAAAGGCCGGCGCGATGTCAGTCGACGATGGAACTTCGTAGCAAAGAAGCTTCTTGACCTTGTGATTCGAGATCGGCCGGCACGCGATCAGCGAAGCCTGCAGCACCGCGCGGTGGTCCTGATTCGAATCGCCGCGATGGTGGGTGTATACGACGTCGGGACGGATCCTCGTGATGCATTCCTCCAGCGGAACGATGACGTCGAGCACCCGCTCATCGAGCAGCTCGTCGCGCAGATCGAGAAACTCGACCTTGTTGTAGCCGAGGATCTGTGCGGCGCGGCGGGTGGCCGTTTTCTCTTCCTGATTGATCGCCGGATCGAACTTGTGGTCGTACGCGCGTTTGCAGACGACGCACACTGTGACGTCGTCGCCGGCCTTGACGTGTTTCGCGATCGTCGCGCCCGTACCGAGGACTTCATCGTCCATGTGAGCTGCAATGACAAGAACGCGCATGTCAGAACTGGAAATAGAGGAACGGGCTCTCTTTGCCGATCAGCAGGACGGCGCAGACGAACAGGACAGCGAGCCCGTAGGCGTACGTGCGCAGCGGACGAAGCCGAAACTCCCACGTATTGGGCAAAGTGAAGGCTGTGACGGCGGCGATCAGCAGCAGCGCGGTCTCATCCATCGTCATCGTCCACGCGCCCAGGCCATTCTTGCCGAACATCTGACCGAAGATGTCGGCCGCCTGTCCAAAATTCGCGGAGCGGAAGAAAACCCAGCCGAAGACCACGGCGAGAAACGTGAGCGGACGCGAGATCGCGTCGGGAACATTCGGTCCGCGCACCTGACGATAGCCGGCCGATGCCGCCAGCAGAACTCCGTGATAGAGACCCCAGATCACAAAAGTCCAGTTCGCGCCGTGCCACAGTCCGCCGAGGAACATCGTGACGGTGAGATTGAACAGCGTTCGAGCGGTACCGAGTCGCGAGCCGCCTAACGGAATGAAGAGATAGTCCCTGAGCCACGTCGACAGACTGATGTGCCAGCGCCGCCAGAAATCGGAGATGCTGACCGCCTTGTAAGGCGAATTGAAGTTTTGCGGGAATTGAAAACCCAGCAAATGCGCCAGGCCGACCGCCATGTCGCTGTAGCCGGAGAAGTCGAAGTAGAGCTGAAAGGTGTAGCCGAGAACAGCCAGCCACGCCGGAATCGCGCCATTGCCGGCTGACGATTCGAAGAAAATGTTCACCGGCCGGGCGATGCGATCGGCCACGATCAACTTTTTCGCGAGGCCGGTGACAAAAAAGAAAATGCCGACCGCCAGCTCGCCGCTCGGCAGTTTTTTCTTCAGATTGTTGAGCTGATTCTCGATGTCGGAATAGCGGACGATCGGACCGGCGATCAGATGCGGGAACATCGCGACGAACGCCGAGAAGTGCAGGAGACTCCTCGCCGGACGGACGACACCTCGATAGACATCGATGGTGTAGCTCATCGAATTGAACGTGTAGAACGAAATGCCGATCGGCAGGACGAGATTGACAACCGGAATGATCGCGGGCCAGCCCATCGAGCGCGCGACGGCGTCGACCGACGATGCGAAGAATCCGTAGTACTTGAAGATGCCGAGAAGCGCGAGATTGAACGACAGAGAACAGACGAGCCATCGTTTCTTGATGCCGGGATCGTCCGATTCGGAAATCTTCCTTCCCGCCAGATAGTCGACGTTCGTCGACGCAATCATCAGCGGCAGGAATCGCCAATCCCACCACGCATAGAAGTAGTAGCTCGCGAGAGTCAGGCCGAGCAGTCGCCACCGGTTGTCGGAAAGCGTCCACCACATCGTGAGGGCGATGGGCAGGAAAACGAAAAGGAAGATGTAGCTGTTGAAAAGCATCAGTGCGGCGAGGACAGAAGACGCGTCGTCAGGCGCAGGGCGTTCGCTTCATCGATATGTGCGCCGTCATAGAAACCCTTCGGATCGCCGTCGAACGCGGCGATATCGCTGAAGTGATCGAGAGTCTCACCGGGCTTCAGGAGACTCCGCACGTCCGCGGCGACTTCTGCCTTGCGCTGAAAGTAGCCATACGGACGCAGCCGCTCCGCGAGCGGCGACGAAATCGGAGTGATGAACAGCCGAAACGCGATGTTGTGCGCGCGGCAGTACTCGATCGTTTTTTTCATGTAATCGAGCCGTTCCTGCGAGACTCCGGTGTATCGATCGAATCGGTCGATGTAGTCATTGAGCGTCTTCGGAAATTTTCCCTGCAGGTCGTAATGACCCGTTTGCCGTTCCGCTTCCCACTTGACGTAGTGGAGGTAGCCGTTGGAGTCGAAGGAGCGAGTAATACGTCTGACTCGCCGTGAAGAGCATCGTGAATTCTTTCCACGGAATCTTTCGCCCTTCGCCCTTGAGATATCGGCGCAGAGAGCCGCTCATCAGTAATCGGCCGTCGGCGGCCTTGTGATTGTGAAAGGATTCGATGTCGATGCCGATCAGGACCATCTGCGGCGTGATGCCTTTCTGTTCGACCGCATAGCGCAGCAGCGCGTAATCGTCTTCGGTCATCGCCGATTCAACGCTCACGTTGAACGTAGGCAAACCGGTGATGCGCGTGACCACCGCCGGATCGATCTTCATCGCGCGCGAAGATCCGAGGATCAATACACGAGGTTTTGGCTGCGCTTCTCCCAGCATCCGCGTCTTGATCTCTCTGGCATCCCAAACCGCCGGTGGAACGAGCCGCGGCGGGTAATACTCCATCGGGTTGATGAAGAAATTGAGCGCTGCCACGGCGAGCAGGCCGAACCCGGCGAGCGTAAGAAATGCCCGCGTGAACTGCGGCCAGCCCGACTCGGATGCCGCTTCTTGCGAAGCGACATCGGACCTGCTCCGAGCCTGGATCAATACTTCTGACGTCATGGTCAAGCTCGAGGAGAGGCTGCGCGCGGCGGTTTCGGCGGAGGAGTGAGTCGCGCGGTGATGCCGCTGTAGACAGTGACGGGAACCTCCCGCTCGCCGAGTTTTACTTTTACCGTCTCCGTCACTGCGCCGTCCGAACAGATGCGGCAGGCCGCGTTCTCGAGATAGCGGAACTGCAGAAACGACTTGCGCAGATCGCGGAAGGGCTTGTCATGCCAGATCTTGTAGAGCGACTTCTTGTTCACGTCGCCGAGGATGTTCTGGCCGGCGTAATCCGAGATGCACTGGTGCACCTTGCCGTTGTGCGCCACCGCCATGCGTTGCCACGGGATCGGGCATTGATAGAACGGATTGTGCTGGATCTGGCCCTCTTCGAAGTCGCGGATCTGATCGGCGATGAAATTCACGCTGTCGGCGATTCCGTCGAAGATTTTCTTGAACCCCATCGGGTCGTGTTTGATGACGCTGAAGATCGACTGGACGCGGATGAGCGGCTTGCTGGCCGCGCGTGCGTCGCGTTTTTCACGCAGCATCTTGATGCGCGCGACCGTCTCTTCGAAGAGCGCGGGCTTCCGAATGACGTCGTAAGTTTCCTTGAAGCCGTCGAAGCTGAAGCTGATCCAGTCGAGGCCTGCATCGAGCAGCGCGTCGGCGATCTCGGACGTCAAACGCTCTCCGTTCGTCAGGAAGGCGACGTCCGGAATTCCTTTGTCCTTGGCGTACTGCACCATCTTGAGAGCTTGATCGAGTAGACGCCGCGTTCGGCGCATTCATCGATCACTTTCGTGTAAATGTCCCATTTCATGACGCCCTTGAGGCGATCGTCCATCACGGTCGTGTAGCACATCGGGCATCGCATCTGACACGCGCTGGCGGCTTCGACTTCGACGTGCGTGGGAAACGACGGCACGACCTTGAGCTTTGGATAGATTCGGAAGTAGAGCCGATCTTTCAAGTGCCGCATCAGATGCTTGCGACGGACGAAATAACGAACCCGATCGAAAGTCTCATTGAGCGAAAAGTAATCGTGCTCGAATGCGAACCAGTGCTGCTTGAAAGCGTCCCACCACAAGAGACGCATGTGGCGATCGAACACGATTTGCCTCAGCTTCATCGGAGCACCCCGGTCAACGCTTCGCACACGCGCTGCTGTTCTGCTGGACTCAAATCGGGATAGAGCGGCAATGACAGCACGCGGTCAAACGCCACATCGCTGCCGCGGAATTCTCTCGGCCACTCGACCGCCTGCCGCAGGTCCCACACCGGCTGATCGGCATGCACGCCGATCGCGTACAACTCGCGCGCGACGTTTGCGGCCGGATGTGCACTCAGACGCACGGCATATCGATACCAGATGCGGCCATCCTGCTCAGCCGGCAGAATCACGAGTCCGCGCGACGCCAGCGGAGTGAGCAGCTCCGCGTAGCGTGCCGCTCTGGCTGCGCGCTCGCTCAACGTCCAACGCAATCGACCGAGCTGAACGCGAATGATCGCGGCTTCCAGATCGGTCAACTTGTCGTTGAGAAAAATCGAGCTGGGCTTCTGATCGGCCGGATTGCGCGCATTTTTCACGGTCTTCAGAAGGTTCTCATCCGACGACGCGACGACGCCGCCTTCGCCGCCCGCGATCATCTTCGTGGCGTAGAACGAGGCGATGCTGGCACCGCCCAACGCGCCGAACGGTGTGCCGGCTACGCTGCCACCGATTCCGTGAGCGCAATCTTCGATGATCGGCACGCCGGCCGCGCGGAGCGGCGCGACCTCGGCGGGCATTCCGAAGAGATGGACGACGATGATCGCCGCTGTGCGCGGCGTTCGGCGTCGCAGCGCGGATTCGGGATCGAGCGTCCATCGATCGACTTTGACGTCGGCGAGCACCGGCGCCGCTCCAAGCGCCAGAACCGCATTCAGCAGCGCGGTGCAGCTATACGCCGGAACGATCACTTCGCTGCCGGCCTTTACACCCGTGGCATGGAGGGCGAGGCGCAGCGCGGCCAGACCCGAGCCAACGCAAGCCGATCCGCGATTTCCGGTCGCGGCCGCCCATTCGTTCTCGAGCTGCTCGACCTCAATGCCTTGCGCGACGTGACGCGATTGAATGACGCGCGTGGTCGCCTCGATTTCTTCGCGGCCGAAATACGGCCGCGAGTGGGGAATGATCGCGAGCGTCGTCGCGCCGGCAGTCATGCCGCCGCTCCATGTGCGAGCTCAATCAGCAGATCCGCGATGCGCTCCGCGCCTCGGCCATCGATCAGTCGCGGGCCGGCGGCGCTCATCGTTTCGAGCTTCGACGAAATCTGTGCGAGCGCACTGCGCAAACGATCAATCTCGATCGCGGCACCGCGACCGAGAACCAGCGCCGTTCCGCGCTGCTCGAACGATTTGCCCTGCGCTTCCTCATGCGGATCTTCCCACGCCACGAGGGCGGGCGTTCCGGCCGCCGCGGCTTCGAACAACGTGTTGCCTCCAGCGCTGATCACGATTCGATGTTGAACGAGGAGCTCTCGCAATCCGTCGGGCGCTGGCGCGGATTCGATCCCCGCCGCGGATGCAGCGCGGCGGACCTGTTCGGCATGCCTGAATCCCGGGCCGATCACGACGGTCGATCGCGTTCCCTCCAGCGCCGGCACGATCCGCAACGACGCCTCGGTTCGATCGGCACCGCCCAGCGTCAGCAGCACATCGCGCGGCCGCGCCGCGACGGGTGGAATCTCGCGAGGTCCACGAACATCCAGCGGAAAGTATTCGGGGCCTGCAAACACGTGCGTTCGCGAGCCGCCATCACGCCAGCGAGGATCGAGAGTCGGCACGATCAAGGCGTCGACGTTCGGATAATCGTCCGCGACATCAGCGATCCACACATGTCGCGTTGTCGCGGGCAGATTCCGCCAGATTTCGCGCCAACCTTTGGTGCGCACGCTCCACACGATGGCGCGGGGCGCGTGCGAACGAAGAAGAGCGCTGATGGCGTTGAAATCACGAACAGACTCGACGCCGGCAGCGTCGCCGATCGCGATCTGTCGCATCGGCACGCCGCGCGGCTCCAACGCCCGCGCAACTGCACGGATCTCGCCGAGGTGGCCGTATCCCACGTCGGAATTCGCTTCAGCGATAAGGAAAAGAGTCAACTTGCGTCCTGATGAAAGCGCGCGCGCAGAAACTCGCGCAGCTTCAACTCGCCGGCGCTGCGGCGCCATTGCCGATCGCCAAGCATCGTTTCGATCAATCGAATGTTGCGGACCATCTCGGCCAGCTCGGCAGGCTCGAGCGAGAGGACGTGGTCGGTGCCGAGGTAGCGGCCTTTTTTCTGGAAATTGCGGACAGGCGTTGCTCGATCGAGCGTGATGTGCTTTTCGATGACGCGCGCGCCCGCTGCCGCCGCGACAGCCGGTGCCAGCAAGCCGACCGTGTGATCGGAGTATCCGACGCGCGCATTCGGATAGCGGTCGGCGAGGATCTGCATCATCCGCATGTGCACGTCTTCATCGCGCAGTGGCATGAGTCCGCGCTCATCGAGCAGCGNNGATGTAGAGCTCCGGAACAGATCCGAGCTGCCGCACGGCGTGATCGATCTCCGGCAACTCCGCCAGGCCCGTCGAGATGAATACGCGACGGAAGCTCCTGCTCACGAATCCGAGAAGGTCATCATCGACCAGACACGACGATGCGATCTTGACCTCTTGGCATCCGAGTTTGGCGAGCATCTCCGCCTGTTTTCTTTTTTCCGGCGTAACCAGGAAGCCGATGCGCTGCCCTTTCGCGTGATCGCGCAGCTCACGGAGTTGATCGGCATCGAGCGCGATGCTGAGGAACCATTCGCGCTCGGGATCATCCTCCGCGATTCCTTCACGATCGAGAGTTTGAAACTTCGCGTAATCACAGCCCGCCGATGCTGCCACTTCAATCAGCTTCTTCGCTTGATCGAAATCGCCGTTCCAGCACTCGCCAATCTCCGCGATGATCACCACGCGTTCGCTCACGTGAACACCTCGGCCATCACCTCTACACCGACGCCGCGGAGGGTATCGGCGCTTGCCGGGCCGTAATTGAACAGAAGATCGACGGCCGACATGCAAGGCGCGAACGGCTCGTACTGCTGCCGATACAGCGGATGATGGAACTCATGAAACTCCACTGCCACTCCCGCAGCTTTGAAGGCATCGACATCCAGGTATTCGCGGCCGGAGATTCCGGACAGGTAGCGGTCGGCGCCGATGCGACGGCAGATGTTCAACAACCGTTCGCTCCGTGCACCGTCAACGGACAACTCCGATGAGCAGAGGACCCGCACATCGATTCCGAACGCGCGCAACAAGACTTTGATGAGCCCAATGTTCACCGCGGCCAGCGAGGATGTGTTCATCCACAACGCTTCGCGCAATGCGACGCTGTAGTCGTTCCAGAATGGCGAGCCTCGATACGATTGCTCGATTGTTCCCCAATATTTTTCTCGCCAGCGCGGACTGCCCTCGCTATTGATCTTCACCTCGCGAATTTCCTGGTCCGCGTTTCCCTTCGTCAATACCGGCACGGTCACCCACACCGGTCCGTTCGCGGCGCGAACGCGATTGCGGTTTTGAAAGTAATTCTTTCGAAACTGCACATCGTCGAGAAGGACGAGCAGATCGGCGCGCCGCGCTTTATCGAAAAAGCCCAGCCATGGGAGGTGTTCCGGTTGATGAATTGTGGCCAGCACAGAAAATCAGCGAAGGACCGGGACCTCGATGGGCGATTCGAGCGTCTTGTCGAGATTCGCCCATGCCAGACCGGCTTCGAGCTGCTTCTTCTTGTACCAATCGATGTAGCGGCGAACGCCTTCCTCGAATCGGACGCTGGGCTCCCATCCCAACTCGTCCTTAGCGAGGCGGCTGGAGATCTCTTTGCCGGAGAAATCGCCCGGCCGCGCCGGGACGTATTCGATCTTCGTGTTGCCGACGAGCTTCTGCACCGTCTCGGCAATCTGCTTGATGGTTACCTTCTCGTTTCCATCGAGGTTGTAGATTTTGTTCTCGCCGACGCTCTTGAGCGCGAGCACGTTTCCTTCGGCGAGGTCCTCGACGTAGACGAACTTTCGGAACTGCGAGCCGTCGCCGGCGATCGTGAGCGCTTCACCGCGCAGCGCTTTCTGCACGAAGATCGGAACCACTGCGCCATCGCGCGACCGCGGCCCATACGGAATGCCGTAGCGCAGAATCGTCACCGGCAGTTTGTAGAGCTTGCTGTACGACTGGCAGTAATACTCGCCTGCGATCTTCGTCGCGGTGTACAAATGCGACGGCGCGCGCAGCGGCGTGTTCTCGTCGACGCTGGTCTCCGTCACGTCGCTGTAGACCCAGGTCGTGCTGCCGAAAATGACGCGCTTGATCTTCGATTTCCGCGCCGCCTCGAGGACATTGATCGTGCCGCGAACGTTGATCGATTCCGAGTAATGCGGCTCTTCGAACACATCTTTGACGTCAGCGACAGCGCCGAGGTGAAAGATGGCGTCGATGCCGGCCATCGCCATCTGCAACGATTCGAGCGACAGAAGACTGCCGTGATAGAACTCGATGTCGCTGCGAAACGTCGGGAAGACCATGTCGAACACGCGAACCTTGATGCCGCGGTTGCGCAGTTTGTCGACGAGATGCGAACCGATGAAACCAGAACCACCCGTTACCAGAGCTCTCATTGCATCAATCTCCTCAGAGTGAAATCTCGGGGGCGTAGTAGAGAGGCACACACCAGTGGTTCTGGGCGACCCACTCCGCATTTGCAAAGTTGCCCGACTGGCCGAGGATCGTGTGACAGAGTTTGTCGTAGACCCTGCCGGTCGAGTTCTCGATGCGATCGAAGACGATGTACTTGTAGAGGCCGGAGACCATGCCGGACGGGAACTTCACGCGGTTGGCGTAGACCGGATCGAGAAACTTCGTGGCGACTTCGTTTTTCCACGCGACGATTTCATCCATCCGATCGACTTGAACGGCACCGAGCGCCGCTGTGAATTCCGACAAGCGGTAATTGAGACCGTGAACGACGTGCTCGAATTTGCCGTAGTTGCGATACTTCTTCGCGAACTCGATCAGCCCTGCGTGGCGGCTGACCAGGATGCCGCCCTCGCCCGTCGAAATGGACTTCGTGGCATAGAACGAATAAACACCGGCGTCACCGAATGTGCCCGGACGCTGGCCGTTCCATGAGGCGCCGTGTGCGTGCGCGGCGTCTTCGATGAGGATGATGTCGTTGGCCCGGCAAAAATCGGCGATGCGTTTCGTATCGAAAGCCAGATGTCCGCCGATGTGGACGAGCCAAACGGCGGCCAGATTGTGCTCTTTGGCGGCTTTGACCACGCTGTCGAAGCTGAGACAGAGATCTTCGCGGTTGCAATCTCCAAAGACGACTTCTGCGCCGGCCTTGATCACCGAGAGCGGAGTCGCCATGAAGGTATTGGTCGGCACCAGAACTTTCTTCCCCGAGAGCTGGAAATACTCCATGCAGGCCATCGCTCCGCCTGCCCAACTCGAAAATGCAACTGCCGGCGCGCCGTTCCAGTTCGCCCACTTCTCTTCAAAAAGCTGGGTGTATTTCCCTTCGGTCCATTTCTGGGACGTGAAGATGTCATCCCAATATTCGAAAACGCGCTTCTTGTCGCGCGGATCGAATCCGATTTTGAACTTTTGAAATGCCGCCACCTCCGGCAGTACAGCTTCTGTCATGACCTCAATCCTTTCTCTCAACTCGCGATCGGGGGGTCGCGGAGCGGGCTCCGCCCCCCTCGGTGTACGGACCGACTAAGGGATTTGCACCGATTCGCTTCATGCTCACGGTGATTGGCGCGCCGAGTCCTAGACCGCGGGCTCGGAGCTTTGTTCGTGCTGACGGACTTCGCCCTTCAGCTTCTCGATTTCCTTCACCAGATCGTCGTATTCGGCCATCTTGAGGCGAAGGAACTGATACGTGACGTTGACCTTCTCCTCGAACCCACGCGGCGTGAGGACGTAGAGGTAGGCGGACTTGTTGTGACTGTTCCTGAAGTTTCGGACCTTGAGCAAGCCCTTTTTGATCAGCGCGTTGAGGCAGTAATTCACTTTGCCGAC
>QHVX01000208.1:9420-13834 GCA_003222375.1 Acidobacteriota bacterium | reverse complement strand
CGGCCACCGAAGGCATCGACCGAGTCACCGGCGATCACATGGGCATGCTGGCCACCGTGATCAATGCGCTGGCGCTGCAGGACTCGCTGGAACGGCGCGGCGCAAAGACGCGCACCACCACCGCCATCACGATCACGGAAGTTGCGGAGCCGTTCATTCGCCGCCGCGCGATTCGCCATCTCGAAAAAGGCCGCATCGTGATCTGCGCCGCCGGCACCGGCAATCCGTTCTTCACCACCGACTCGGCGGCCGCACTTCGCGCCAGCGAATTGAAGTGCGAAATCATCTTCAAGGCCACCAAGGTCGACGGCATCTACACATCCGATCCGGAAAAGAATCCGAACGCCGAGCGACTGACGCACGTGACCTATCAGCGTGTCCTCTCCGATCGTCTGCAGGTCATGGACGCATCGGCGATCGATCTCGCGCGCGGCAGCTCGATTCCGATCTACATCTTTTCGCTTCGCGAGAAGGGCAACATCCGAAAAGCTCTGTTAGGCGAGGAAATTGGTTCGATCGTAACGGAAGAAATGCCTCTCGAAACGATGAACGCGGAACGATGAGCGATGAACGTTCGTTTTTGTCCATCGTTCATCCTTCATCGTTCATCGTTGTGAGGAACGCATGATCCAAGATGTAATCAGGGACGTTCAACACCGGATGCACGGCTCGATCGAGGCGCTGCACCGCGAATTCAAAAGCTTGCGCACCGGACGCGCGAATGCGGCGATGCTCGACGGCATCACCGTCGATTACTACGGCTCGCCGACTCCCATCGCGCAGGTCGCCAATCTGAAAGTTCCGGAGTCTTCGCTGATCGTCGCCGAGCCGTGGGACAAATCGATGGTGGCAGCCGTCGAAAAAGCGATCCGCAATTCCGAGCTCGGGCTCAACCCATCGAGCGACGGCAAGATCGTGCGCATTCCGATCCCGCAGCTCACCGAGGATCGACGTAAGGAGCTGGTGAAACGCGCGCATCACGTCGCCGAGGAATCGCGGACCGCCATCCGGCAGGTGCGGCGCGACGGCAATGAGAAGCTCAAGAAGATGCTCAAGAGCCACGAGATCTCGGAAGACGACGAAAAGCGCGCGCTCGACGAGATCCAGAAGATGACCGACAAGCACATCAACGAAGTCGGCGACATCCTCAAGCACAAAGAACAGGACATCATGGCGGTCTAGAGAGTGCCGCGTGCCGGAGTGCCGAAGTGCCGCGTAGGCAGCCGGCACGCAGCACGCGGCACGCGGCACCTTATGTCAGTCCTCGTGATCATCCCTGCCGCAGGTTCCGGCTCGCGTTTCGGCGGCCCGGTCCCCAAGCAATTTCAACCGCTGGCGGGCAAGCCGCTCGTGCAGTACGTCGTCGAACGATTCTTGATGACGGACGCCGCGCGTATCGTCGTCGCGATTCCGGAGCCGCTTTTGACGACCGTGAAACAGGCGCCCGGCGATCGCGTGCAGTTCGTCGCGGGTGGCGAGACGCGGCAGCAATCGGTGATCAAGGCGATGAGCGCGGCGGGAGATGGTTACGATGTCGTCGCGGTGCACGACGCCGTCCGCCCTTTTTTCAGAATCGACACCCTCGGAACGTTGATCGATGCCGCGCAGCAGCATGGCGCTGCCCTTCCCGCACTTCCGATCACCGACACCATTCACGCGACACGCGATGGCCGGCTTTCCGCGACCATCGATCGATCGAATCTGGTTGCGGCACAAACGCCGCAGTGCTTTCGATACGACATTCTTCGCGATGCGCTCGCCCGCGCCGAGCGCGAAAAATTCGATGCCACTGACGAAGCCGGTCTGGCCGCGCATTACGGCTACCAGGTCCACATCGTTCCCGGCGATCCATTCAACATCAAGATCACGCGTCCGGAAGATCTCGCGCTGGCGGAAGCGCACTTCGAGGAGTGGAGCAAATGAAGGCAGAAAGCAGAAAGCAGAAGGCAGAAGAGAGAACATTCTTTTTCGTTCATTTTCCCTTCTGCCTTCTGCCTTCTGCCTGCTGCCTTCTTGCGGAGCAAGCATGATTCGCATCGGTCAGGGCATTGACATCCATCCCTTCGACGATTCGCGTCCGCTGATTCTGGCGGGCGTTCGCATCAGCGATCGCGGCGGACTTGGCGGTCACTCCGATGCCGACGCCGTCCTCCACGCTCTGACCGACGCGCTGTTAGGCGCCGCCGGCGCCGGCGACATCGGCCAGTACTTTCCGTCGTCGGATGCGCGATGGAAAAATGCAGAGTCGTCGCGCTTTGTGGCCGAGGCCAGACGGGTCGTCGAGGAGATGAGCGCCGAGATCTCGAACATCGACATCACGATCCTCGCCGAAAAGCCGAAGCTCGCGCCGTTTCGTGAAGCGATGCAGGCGAAAATCGCGACCATGCTCGACCTTCCAGCCGGTCACGTGAATGTGAAAGCCACCACCACCGATCACCTCGGCTTCATCGGAAGAGGCGAGGGCATCTGCGCCATGGTGGTGGTGCTGATCGAAATTGGCGGCGAGAGCGAACGTTCTCCGGTCGAGGGCGTCTTATGAACATGCGTTACACCATCGCGCTGTTCATCTTGCTGGCTCCGCTCTCTACAAATGCCGACGCGCTGAGCGATCTTCGTCCGTCTCTTGCGCAACTCGCTGCGACAACACCTGTCCACGGCGCGTTCGAAATCACGTCGACCAGCAGCAACAGCGACGAAGAGAAGCCATTTCAAGGCAAAGCGACGGTTGGATTCGAGATCAGCGACGCCGGCCTTCGCGTCATCTATCCGAAATCGACGCTGACGCAGGCGAATCAGGAAGCGCGTGCCGAAGCGTCGGATCCCGATCGGCAGACGCCCACGCGAAGCGGCATGAGCCGCATTCGCGCGCTGCAGCTCGCGGAGCTGCTCGATGCCGCCGCGATGCTCAACAACGAGCTCCTCACAGCGCAGCTCATCGAAACGAAACCGACGACGTACCAGGGGCACATGGCGCGCCTCATTCTGATGAAGCTGTCGCCGAAGCTCTCGAAAGGGTCGAGCAAACACGTGAAGAAAATCGATGCGACGCTGTCGATCTGGGTCGGCGACGACGGCATTCCGATCGGCGCGGAGCGGTCGGTGTCGGTGAAGGCCAGCATGCTCTTGATGTCGTTCGAGAGCGACCAGAAGGATAGCTGGACGTTCACGCGTACCGGCGATCGCCTCGTCGCGATCCATCACGCAGAGACACAAAAGTCGGACGGATTCGGTCAGCACAATTTGACGCACGTCGAGCAGGCCGTGCGGCTGGAGCCGTAGCGTTGCGGTAAATTGCACGGCGCATGACCGTCCGCGTCCGCTTTGCTCCGTCACCGACGGGCCATCTTCATGGCGGCGGCGCTCGCACTGCGATCTTCAACTGGCTGTTCGCGAAGCATCACAAAGGCACGTTCGTTCTTCGCATCGAGGACACCGATGTCGCGCGCTCGACCCGCGAATCGGAAGAGATGGTCCTCGAAGATCTCCGCTGGCTCGGATTGCAGTGGGATGAGGGACCATTCCGGCAGTCCGAGCGCACCGGGCTCTATCACAAAGTTGCGGAGGAGCTGCTCGCGCGCGGCGTCGCGTATCGCTGCTACTGCACGGAAGAGGAGCTGGAGGAAAAGCGCAAGCAGGCGGAGAAGGAGAGTCGTCCGCCACACTACGATCTCAAATGCTGGTTCAACCGCCGCGATGACGACGCGCCACACGCGATCCGATTTCACGTTCCCGACGACGGCGATGTCACGATCAACGATCTCATTCGCGGCGAAGTGACCTGGAAGAAGGAATCGCTGGGCGACTTCATCCTCGTCCGTTCCGATGGTCTTCCGACGTACAACTTTTCGGTGGTGGTCGACGATCACGACATGGGAATCACCGACGTGATTCGGGCCGAGGAGCATTTGACGAACACGCATCGGCAGGTGCTGATCTATCGCGCGCTTGGCTGGACCGTCCCCGACTTCGCGCACGTCTCGCTGATCCTCGGTCAGGATCGAACGAAGCTCTCCAAGCGCCACGGCGCAACTTCGGTGTCCGCTTACGCCGATGAAGGCTTCCTGCCCGACGCGATGTTCAACTACCTCACGCTGTTAGGCTGGTCGGCACCCGATGGCCGCGACATCTTCACGCGCGATTACGCCATCGAGCACTTCTCGCTCGATCGCGTGAATCCGGCCCCGGCCGTCTTCGATCCGCAAAAATTCGAGTGGATGAACGCCCAGTACATTCACGCGATGAGCGCCGAAGCGTTGCGTCCGCTGGTGGCGCGTTTCTTCGATGCCCCGTGGCTCACCGAAGGAATCGATGTCGTGAAGACGAGCGTGCATCGACTCACGCAATTTCGCGAAGCGCTGCAATTCGTGATCGAGTACACGCCGCCGCAGATCGACCGCGCATTCGCCGAGAAAGT
>QHVX01000208.1:3744-9374 GCA_003222375.1 Acidobacteriota bacterium | reverse complement strand
AAAGCTTCCACAGGTCTGAAAGGAAAACCACTTTTGCAGCCACTGCGCCTGATGCTCACCGGACTCGATCACGGACCGGAGCTCGTGCGCGCGATTCCGCTTCTCGAGCATGCCAGCGAAGTCGATTCGAATGTTCTCTCGCCTCTCGCGCGCACCGAACGATGTATTCGCTGATTCGCGAGCTGCTCTTCCTGCTCGATGCGGAGTCGGCGCACGAATTCACAGTCGCGCAGATGATGCGCATGCAGCAGATTCCGTTGGCGCTCTCGCTGATTGCACGTTTGTGCCGCGCGCCTGACAAGCCGCGGCAGTTGTGGGGACTGACGTTCCCGACGCCGATCGGGATCGCTGCCGGCTTCGACAAAAACGCTCTTCTCGTCCCATTCCTGGCCGCGCTGGGATTCGGATTCATCGAGGTGGGGACGGTGACGCTGCACCCGCAGCCCGGAAATCCGAAGCCGCGCCTTTTTCGCGATCGCCAAAATCGCGCGCTGATCAATCGCCTCGGATTCAACAACGACGGTGCTGATGCCATCGCGGATCGACTGCAGCGATTCGACGCGCCGGTGCCGCTGTTCGTCAACATCGGAAAAAATCGCGATGTGCCGCTCGAATCGGCCCCCGACGCCTACGCGCAGTGCTATCTGCGGGTAGGGCGGTGGGCGGACGGCGCGGTGCTCAATCTGTCATCGCCGAACACGCCCGGCCTGCGCGAGCTGCAGCGGCCCGAGCACCTCGTGAAAGTGCTCGAGCTCGTGCGGGCGGTACGCGAGGCGATGCCAGTCAGCCGGCCGATCCTCGTGAAAATTGCACCCGATCTCGACCGCGCGCAACTCGTTGAAATCTGCGAGGTCTGCGCGCGGCTCGCGGACGGGATGATTTGCACGAACACGACCGCCACGCCGAACGGCGGACTGTCCGGGAAGCCGCTCTTCAAACCGTCGACGGAGATCCTCGGCGTCGTACGCTCGCTCGTCGGTCGCGACTTTCCCTTGGTCGGCGTTGGCGGAATCTTCTCGACGGACGACGTGCGCGCCAAGATCGCGGCCGGCGCGAATCTGGTGCAGTTGTATACGAGCTTCATCTACGAGGGCCCGGGCCTGCCCTCCCGGCTTGCCCGCGAGCTGTAACGCTGCCGCCTCTGAGGGAACTCTCTATACGTTGCTGAAGGAGTTCTCGATGAAACGTTCTCTCATTCTCCTCGTGTCTCTTTTTCCAGCCGCGCTCATGGCGCAGCAGGTTTCCGTGAACGTGACGCTCGCGGCTTCTCCGGCTGGATCGGCCAACGTAGGTAGCCCAATCACGTTGACCGCTAACGCCGTCGCCGGCAAGCCGACGCCACTCGACATTAAGCGTCCGATGCCGGAAGTTTGGCGCTACACATTCACGGCGCAGCGCACGTGGCCTTGCGCTGATGCTTCGCCGACCACGATTGCTTCGAAAGTCTCGACAAAAAGCGTGACGTGGAGCCCGAAAGGCGGCATGTACAACCTCGCTGTAACGGCCGAATTCGGAAGCACCGTTCCCCTGGGCGGAAACGTCAAAGTGCCATCCGGCAAAGGCAGCGCATCGCTGAATAACTACACCGTCCGGCCGACCAGCGGCGGCATCAACTACATCGGTACGTCGTTCAGCCCCGATTCCGGAACCGCCGTCGCGCCCGCAAGTGTCGGATTGACGCTCTCGATCACAAATGCGCCGGAGTTCCGATGGTGGCGATACACCGTCTACGGACTCGGCCCGGCGCAAACGAAAGATCATCAGGGGTCATCGGCGTACTTCGCGTTCAACAACCTCGGCGCGGCCAGTTACACACCATCGATCAGTGTCGATCAGGTCAATCAAAACGATTGCAGCTGGGAAGCAGCGGTCACAACTCACGCGAACCCATACAACTACGTCGTCAAGGCCCCGTAAGGTAGTCTTGAGGGCGCGCTCACTCGGGCGCGCCCTCCATGATCATCTACGGCGTCAATCCGGTCCTCGAAGCGATTCGATCGCATCCGCAGCGCATCCACTACATCGCCGTCGCGAAAGGCGCGCACACGAATCGCGTGTTCGATGCCGCGAAGAACGCAGGAGTTCCAGTCCGGATCCTTCCGCCGGAGCACATTGATCGCGCAGCCGGCGGCGGCGTGCACAACGGCGTCATCGCCGATCTCTCGGAAGCCTCGTACGCCGACTTCGATGAAGTCGTCGCGCGTGACGCAACAAACTTCGCGCTCATCCTCGACGGCATAACTTCGGCGCGATTCTGCGCGTCGCGGAAGGGTTCGGCGTCCACCTGATCGTGATTCCGCAGCATGAGAGCGTCGGCCTGACACCAGCAGCCGTGAAGGCATCGGCCGGCGCATCGGAGTGGGTGCCGATCGCGCAGGTGACCAACCTCGCGCGAACGATCGAGGCGCTGAAGAAACGCGATTACTGGATTTACGCCGCGGCGGCCGACGGCGAACCGCCATCGGCCATCGATTTCACCGGCAGAGTCGCGCTGGTCCTCGGCAGCGAAGGGTAAGGAATTCGCCGCAATGTGCTCGAGCACTGCGATCGCGTCGTCACGATCCCGATGTCCGGCCACGTCGGATCGTTCAACGTTGCGACGGCGGCGGCAGTGCTCTGTTACGAGGTACGACGGCAGCAAC
Source organism: Acidobacteriota bacterium (assembly GCA_003222375.1). Taxonomy (GTDB): domain Bacteria; phylum Acidobacteriota; class Thermoanaerobaculia; order Gp7-AA8; family Gp7-AA8; genus Gp7-AA10. The sequence goes on along the minus strand of QHVX01000208.1, from coordinate 6,732 downwards.
CAGCAAAGCCAGAAGGGTGATCATCGAAATGACGCCGAAGATCATCACCACCGGATTGCGATAGCGCAACGCGACGTGATGTCTTCCCGGCGGCACGACGAAAGATTGAAATGCGATGTTCGCCGGCTGCGGCAGCGACGGCATCCCGTCCATGATGCCCTTCCAATATTTGTGGCGCGTGATTGCAATGGTAAGCAATGACTTACCATTGGCTTCGACATCGAGGTCGATGGCGTTCGGCATTTCGGTCGCGCGCAAAATGCGGCCGCGAGTCATCGTGAAACGATCATTTCCTGGAAACGTCACGAATCGCACGTAGTTGTAATCGTGCGGATCGCGCGGGATGTCCGGAATCTGCAGCACTCCGACATGGGTCACAGCCGCCTCTGCGAGCATCAGGCGCGCGCGATCAGGATCCCTGGCGATGCGCTCGCGAAATGTGCGGGTCATTTCGCGCGTCGGCAGCAGCGTCGTCAGATCGAGATCCTCTTCGAAGACGCCGCCGAAGCCCCAGATTTCTTCCATCCGCGGAATCATTCCGTTGCGGATCGCCCACAGGCGCGCCTGCAATGGAACGATAGGCAGGCGCGCGGTGCGTCGTGTTCGATCGGCGTCGTTATAGATGCGGATCGGTCGGGGATCTGTCGCCAGCACTTGTGCCGCCGGTGGCGGGTCGTAGTAACCGCGCTCGATGCGCGGAGCGAGTCCATTGACGCGCGAACCGAGGTCGAAGAGAACGAAAATCGACAGCAGAACGATGCGCCGGCGAACAAAGAGAATGCCGAAAAGCGCGAGACTCATCGCCGCCGAAAGAAGCCATCCGCGTCGCGATGCAGCAATGAACAGATCATTTGACACGCGCCAGATCGCGCGGAACATCCAGGCGTTGGCGATGGCGTAAACGAAAATCGCAATCGCGCTGATGCTGCCGGCCACGATCATCGCAGTGCGGACTACTTTGCCGTCCAACTCATCGAAGACGATCGCCGCGAAGACCGACATCAGGAAGACGGCCGAGACGAAGAATTTTTCGGGCGAGCGAATCGACAAGGCCCCGAGGATCGGAGTCAATGCGCCGATCGCAACGAGATAGCTGGCGATTGACCACCCGGCGACGAATTTCCATCCGCGGATGCGGCAGATCATCCCGGCGATAATCAAGACTCCAGCGAGAAGTCCGGGATAGAAGTTGAACACCAATGGCGTTGCGAACTCCGGATGGAAACGCCGCGACCAGATCAACGTCAAATCCTTCGAATACCATGAGCCGAGGTTCGGGAAGAGAAGCTCGAGCGGCCGGTACCATGCCAGCGTCCAGCTTCCCGCGGGTAGCGGCAATGATCGTGCGGAATCAAACTGAAGATCGAGCGCCGGGATGAGTTGCACTGCGCCGACGAGAAAGGCGCCGACGAGAACAAAGGCGAGCTCGCGTTTGCGTCGAAATCCGTATGCGATCAGAAGCGCGCCCGCCTGAAGAATCATCGACTGATCAGCCGCGAGAAGGAGCATGCCGAGGGCAAGAGCAGTCAGGGCGAGGTTGGAGCGCCGCCAGAAGAATCCGATCCACGGCAGCCACGCGGCTGAAAACAGGAAAGGCAAGAGGTTCGCGAGCGAAAGAAACATGCCGCCGATTGCGAAGGTGAGGGCACCGAAGAGTCCGGCGAGGACGCGGGTTCCTAGCGAGCGCAACAATAGATACATGCCGATGGCGCCCAGGTAGAAGTGCAGGACGATCGCGAACCGGAAGCCGAAGTCGAAATTCGGGAGAAAGATCGACCACTGAAATGGATAGAAGGTCTCGTATCCCGGGTTGGCCGCCAGCGGTTGGCCGGCCGAGATCCGTGGATTCCAGTACGGAAAGTGGCCGGACGCGACCAGATCGTGAAGATCCTTCCGGATCGGGTAGTACTGCAGGGCCACGTCGCGGATGTAGAAGTTGGTGCCGAGGAAGAGGACGTCGGCGAAGAGAAGGGCCAGAATCACGACCAAAAAAAGGATCGCGGCAGCGTCGGCGGCGCGTGTTCGAAGCGGGCGCAAGTTACCGGAATAGTTACCTCTTGCGTCCCGTTTGGCAATTCTGTTATAACCCGCAATTCCTCGGCTGCGCCGTCGAAGCTCGTTCTCTGTTCGTTTCTGCGCCGCTAATCGTGTCTTTGAAAAATTGAAGTTACGCTGGCATAGCTCAGTTGGTAGAGCAGCTGATTTGTAATCAGCAGGTCGCGGGTTCGAGTCCCGTCGCCAGCTCCAGCATAAAAACCTGGAGAGATGGCTGAGCGGTCAAAAGCAGCAGACTGTAAATCTGCCGGGCCTTGCCCTACGAAGGTTCGAATCCTTCTCTCTCCACCATTAAAGGCAGAAGGCAGAAGGCAGAAGGCAGAAGGCAGAAGGCAAAGGGCGGCGGGACTACCGCCTTCCGCCTTCTGCCTGCTGCCTTCAAGGGCGGGAGTAACTCAGGGGTAGAGTCACAGCCTTCCAAGCTGTTGGTCGCGGGTTCGAATCCCGTCTCCCGCTCCAAAAGGCAGAGGGCAGAAGGCAGAAGGACGAAGGCCGACAGCAGGAGTTTTACTTCTGACTTCTGCTTTCTGACTTCTGCCTTGAAAAGGCCCTCGTAGCTCAGGGGTAGAGCACGTCCTTGGTAAGGACGGGGTCACGAGTTCAAATCTCGTCGAGGGCTCCACGAAAAATCAACGGAGTAGTCAATGGCGCGCCAGGGAAGAGAAATCATCACGCTGCAATGCACCGAGTGCAAACGTCGGAATTACTCGACGACCAAGAACAAACGGACCATGACGGAGAAGGTCGAGATGAAGAAGTTTTGCCGTCACGACCGCAAGCACACCGTGCATCGCGAAGTGAAATAAGGGAATAAGTCGGACAACCTGTGTTTTTGCAGGCTCTTGCGGCACATTCAGGCCAATAGCTCAATTGGTAGAGCAGCGGTCTCCAAAACCGCAGGTTGGGGGTTCGAGCCCCTCTTGGCCTGCCACG
>QHVX01000208.1:2369-3692 GCA_003222375.1 Acidobacteriota bacterium | reverse complement strand
TCACCACCGTCCGCGACGGATGGAAAGACGTGCTTTCGGAGATGAAGAAAGTCACCTGGCCGAATCGCAACGAAGTCGTCGGCACGACGGTCGTCGTGATCGTCGCCACCGTCGTCTTCGCAGTCTACCTGTGGGGTTGCGACATCATCTTCTTCAAAGCGATCAACTTCCTGTTCACCAAGTTTGGAGCGAGCGTTTCGTCATGACCGAAGTCGCGCAGAGCCAGAAGCAGTGGTACATCGTCCACACCTACTCCGGATTCGAGGAGCGGGTGAAGGAAAACCTCCAGCAGCGCATCGACGCCCTCGGCATGCGCGAGAAATTCGGCGAGATCAAGATCCCGACCGAAACGCTCATTGAAATGAAATCGGGAAAGAAGCGCGAAGTGCAGCGCAAGTTCTTCCCCGGCTACATCCTGGTCGAGATGGAGATGTCGGACGACGCCTGGCATCTGGTCAAGAACACGCCGAAGGTCACCGGCTTCGTCGGCACCGGCAAGAAGCCGACGCCGCTGACGCAGCAGGAAGTCGACCAGATCCTGACGCAGGTCGTCACCACCAAAGAGAAGCCGAAACCAAAGCACGTTTACGAACACGGCGAGCACGTGCGGATCATCGACGGACCATTCACGAACTTCACCGGCGTTGTCGAAGAAGTCAACCTCGATCGCAACACGCTGAAGGTCATGGTCACGATCTTCGGGCGATCGACACCAGTGGAATTGGATTTCCTGCAAGTGACGAGGTACGACGCGACCGAGGAGCCGACCGCGCCGCAGAAAAGATAAGACATGGCTAAAAAAGTTACAGGCTTCATCAAATTGCAGATCCCAGCCGGCCAGGCAACTCCTGCCCCGCCGGTCGGTCCTGCTCTCGGTCAGCAGGGCATCAACATCATGGAGTTCTGCAAGACGTTCAACGCCCGCACGCAGGGGCAGCAGGGATTGATCATTCCGGTGGTCATCACCGTTTACTCCGATCGTTCGTTCACGTTCGTTACGAAGACGCCGCCGGCCGCGGTACTGCTTCTCAAAGCCGCCGGATTGCAGAAGGGGTCGGGCGTGCCGAACAAGAACAAGGTCGGCAAGGTGACGAAGAAGCAGGTCGAGGAAATCGCGAAGACGAAGATGCCCGACCTGAACGCAGCATCACTCGAAGCAGCGATCAAAACCGTCGAGGGCACGGCGCGCTCGATGGGGATTGAAGTCGTTTAACGCAACGATGTAGGAGGCTCGCGAGAGCCGCTAACACTACGGAGGAACAATGGCCAAACACGGCAAGAAGTACCGTGCGGCGGCCGAGAAAGTCGAGCGTCGACCGTATC
>QHVX01000208.1:0-2358 GCA_003222375.1 Acidobacteriota bacterium | reverse complement strand
GAGCTTTCGATGCTTCTCGGAGTCGATCCGAAACACGCCGATCAGATGGTCCGAGGAACGACCGTGTTACCGCACGGGACGGGACAATCGAAGCGCGTGCTCGTGATCGCCGCCGGCGAAAAGCAGAAGGAAGCGCAGGAAGCGGGCGCCGATTTCGTGGGCGGAGACGATATGGTCGCGAAGATCCAGGAAGGCTGGACGGATTTTGACGCCGTCATTGCCACGCCCGACATGATGCGTTCCGTCGGCAAGCTCGGAAAAGTCCTCGGTCCCCGCGGACTGATGCCGAATCCGAAGACCGGCACCGTCACGTTCGACGTCGCAAAGGCGCTGCAGGAGATCAAGGCCGGTAAAGTGGAGTTTCGCGTCGACAAGACGTCGATCATCCACGTTCCGGTCGGCAAGATTCAGTTCACACCCGAGCAGCTTCGCGACAACGCGTGGGCGCTGATCACCGCGGTGCGCAAGGCGAAGCCGCCCGCGGCCAAGGGCAAGTACGTGAAGAGTCTCTTCGTTTCGACGACGATGAGTCCCTCGATTCCGCTCGACACGACGATCGCCGAAGTGAAGGCGGAGAGGGAGTAGGCGATGAAGACACGCGCGCAGAAAGCTGAAGAAATCTCCGAGCTCACCCAGGAGATCGGGAAGGCCAGCAACGCGTTCCTGATCGACTTCAAGGGCATCACCGTGCCGCAGGTTACTGAGCTGCGCAAGCAGGTCCGCGAGGCGAAGTCGGGCTACGTGGTCGTGAAGAACACGCTGGCTCTTCTGGCCCTCAAGGATTCGCCGATCGTGGCGATGCGCGAGCAGTTCTCCGGTCCGACCGCGATCGCGTTCAACGCGACCGACGCCGTCGTGCTGGCGAAGGCGCTCACCAAGTTCGCCAAAGATGTCCCGGCGGTGCGTTTCAAAGGTGCATTGCTCAACGGACAGGTGGTTCCGGCCGAGCAGATCCAGGCGATCGCAAGCCTTCCCACGCGGGAAGAGCTGGTTGCCAAGCTGCTCTTCCTGCTGCAGTCGCCGATTCGCGGACTCGTGACGGTGCTGCAGGGCAACATCCGCAATTTGGCAGTCGTGCTTGATCAGATTGGAAAACAGCGGTCGACGACCGCATAAATATTGGAGGAAGAAATGGCGATTTCAACGGAAGATTTTGTCAAGCAGATCGAGACGATGTCGGTCCTCGACCTGGCCAACCTGGTCAAGGCGCTCGAGACCCGTTTCGGCGTGTCAGCCGCAGCGGCCGCCATGCCGATGGCCGCGCCGGGTGGTGGTGGAGCTGCCGCAGCAGCCGCTCCGGCCGAAGAGCAGACCGAGTTCACCGTCGTTCTTCAGGAAGTGGGCGAAAAGAAGATCAACGTGATCAAAGCGGTCCGCGAGGTCACCAGCCTCGGCCTGAAGGAAGCGAAGGACCTGGTCGAAGGCGCGCCCCAGACCGTCAAGGAAGGCGTGTCGAAGGACGAGGCCGCGAAGACCAAGAAGGTGTTTGAGGACGCGGGAGCGAAGGTGACGGTCAAGTGACGCGAAGCGTCATCCTGAGCCGCGTAGACGGCGAAGGATCTCGCGGGTTGAGATCCTTCCCCCGCTCCGCGGGGTCAGGATGACGGTCAGGAATTCCTTTTTGTTGTAGACGTTAGAAGATACGAGTCGGGAGAGGGGGGAGCGGCCTCTCCGCATCGACTCACACCCCTGCAAGTCACCCGGACGCGTCGCCTGCGCACGGGGCTCGCCAAGAATCGCTGAGGGCGAATCATCACAGCTTTAGCGCTGAACCGGTTGTCAGGTTGTCAAGTTGTCCGGTTGTCAGGAGACGTGTGCTCCGACAACTCGATAACCACGACAACCCGGCAACCTGTCTGCGTTCGTGATTCTCGCCCACAAAGGAGCCATTGATGAACGGAGCCATGCCCAAACAGGAGCCGGTCCGCCACGACTTCTCCAAGATCCGGAGCTACATGGCGCTGCCCAACCTCATCGACGTGCAGCGCAAGTCGTACGAACGCTTCCTGCAGATGAACCTTCTGCCGGAAGAGCGCGAAGACACCGGCCTGCAGTCGGTCTTCACGAGCGTCTTCCCGTTCTCCGATTTTCGGGAGACCTGCTCACTCGACTTCGTGAAGTTCTCGATCGGCAACTGGGAGTGCAAGTGCGGAGCGCTGAAAGGCCTCGAGCACCTGCGCATGACGTGCGCCAACTGCGGATCGAAGATCATCACCGACCATCCGCATGAGGAGACCGTCAACTGCCAGAAGTGCGGCGTGATCAACAAGAATCGCGTCGAGATCTGCGACATCTGCGGCAACCCCGTCGACCTGCAGATGAAGTATTCGGTCGAGGAATGCCAGGAGCGCGGAATGT
>QHVX01000207.1:463-10370 GCA_003222375.1 Acidobacteriota bacterium | reverse complement strand
TTTCACGGCGATCAGCAGAAGGCGATCGCGGCATACAACGCCGGGGAAGGTGCCGTACGGCGCTTCGGCGGAATTCCTCCGTATCGCGAAACGCGAAACTACGTGCAGAAAGTGCGGGGGTTTCAGCAGGACTTCGGCGATCGCGTGCAGAGCCACGCCGCCGATTTGCAAGCGGGACTGTGATTCAATAGCCGCGTGTCAGGACGCCGCCTGATCGTTGGCGCCATCGCGATGGGAATCATCCTTCCCGTCTGCCTTTTTTTTCTCCTCGGCCTACAAACCACATCACAGCTCTTCACGATCGCCGCGTCGGCGTTTCTGGCGTGGGGATCGGCGGATCTTCTCGCGAGCATCCTGGAACGCCCGCGGCTGAGAGATCGAATCTACCGGCAATCAGCAAGAGTGGAACCGGCACTTGGCGCTCCGATCAATCAAGCCGGTCTGCGCGGCACCCGGCACGCGGCACCCTGGTTCTCAGATCCAGTCGTTAATCTTCTCGAGCAGTTGGTCGATCGACAGCAATCGTTCCGCGCCATCGGAGTCGCGCCGGAAGATCGCGTGGTACCAACCCTTCATGCCGATCGGCCGGTAGACGTCATTGCCGACGCGCAGACGGCCTCCCGAGACGAGTTTGAGGAAGACCTGTTCGTATGCCGAGCGCGTGAGACGTCGATCGGGAAACGGCACGGCGTAATTGTTTTTCCGCCGATCGCCGCGACGTCTCCGCTCTCGTTTCGGGGTCGCCGGCAGAAGCGCAGTGCCGCGACGATCGAGATAGTCGGGAGCTCGCGGGGGCACTAGCCTGACGGAGGTGTCCTTACGCCGCCTCGTGCGGCGAACCCTTGGGACGACAGGAGCTGGCGCCGCGTCTTTCTTCGCTCCGACAGCGTCGAGCTCTTTCGAAAGGAATGTACGCGCGTGCTGGCGCGCGAGGACGTATTCGTCGATCGACTGTCGATCCCACACCTGACGCCGCGGCTTCAACAGCTCCATTTCAGCGTAGTAGTTCTTCAACTCGTGGATGACCATTCCCCACCGGCAGAGATGTCCGACGTCTTCGTAGGCTGTCGGCCGATCCACGAGCTCGAGCATCGACGGCGCGCGCCCGTTGAGAATCGCGAAGAGCAATCGAAAACTGAAAGGATCGGAGAATTGGCGAATCGATCTCCGGAAATACCACGCTACCTGTCTGGCCATCCGCCGAAGCGATACCTTCCTGCCGTACTGCGTGGTCCAGATCGCAGCATTGATATCGGACGTGTATGGACTCTGCGGATAGTGGAAATCTTTGGTGAGCCATCCCTTGCGAGTCGTGTGTTTCCCGGGCACGACGCCCGCGACGACCGGAATCGGCAGTTTTTGCAAAAGCGAGAGGTCGTAAGTCGGCCACGACATCACCTCGCGCACGATGCCGACGATCAGCGTCGCGGTCGCGACCATCAATCCCGGATCGGGCGTGAAGTCGACCGTGACTTCGATCCGATTGCTTCGCGGTCTCACGCCGACACCGGTGGAGCGGCGGTTCGTCCCGACGACCATCACTGGAACGGGCAGGATGTACGTGAGCAGCAACGCGAGCTTCCGAATATTGCGGTTCGGACCCTGTTCCGACCTCGGAATCTCGAAGGAAACGTTGTAGTGGCTGCTGTACGCCTTGAGGCGGACTGTGTGTCCGCTCCTCTTCTCCCACTTCGTCAACTGATCACGGACCCAGGCGATCTGTTCCCACAGATTTCTGACCATCCTGGCCGTGCTGCGGGGAGCAAGCTCGATGACCGGCGTGACGACTTCGATGACGCCGCGATCAAAATAAACCGCGCCGCCGGTGGGAAGCTGCAGGGAAGATTTTTCCCGCGGCAGAAGGTCCTGATCGATGAACGCTCCCGGGTGGCGCCAGTACTTTTTCGGGTCGATCTCGACCTCGTCGAGCCAGACGTTGAACTCCGACTCCATGCCGATGACGGGCATCCGCAGCCAGGTCCGCTGCGGGATCCGTTCATTTCCGATTTCATCTTTCCAATTCGTCGGCATCCGGGGCCTGTCCGGGAGGGGATTGAGCGAACAGAACTGCTGAGTGCCCTTAAGCAAACGGCACGCCGGACCACGAAACAATTTATTGTGTTTTTTCGGCCTCAGCGGCGACGACTGGCACTCGCCGCTCGCGTTTTCGTCGCTCTTCAAAAGCGAAGCGTGGGCGGTGTTCCTGCGGAACTTCCATGCGGTCTTCGCTGATCTCGCGCGGAATCACGGTGAGGTAGCCGAGGTCGATGTGAACGTGGTCGTCGACAGTCTTGCCAGTCTCGTGACCGTAGGGCATGACCACCACGTCGTCGCTCAACTCCTCAGCGACATCGTTGAAGCGATCGATCAGCTCTTTCGTTTTGAGAATCGAGCTTCCGATCCGATAAATATCGGCGGCCGTTCCCCACATGTGCGGCGATCCATCGATGGCCATCTTGTGCGCCGGCGATCTGTAACCTCCATTCACCGCGATGTGAACGGAGCCGCCCGCGGCCGTTCGGAACTGCTCGAGAAAAAATGCGAGCATGCGCACCGCGCATGGAACGTAGCGCGGGAACTGCTGCAGCCGCTGCGCCTCTCGAAGATCGACGAAGATGAATTCGTTGATTCCGAAGTGCGGGGTGAGCCGGATCTCCACCGCCGAGTCGTGCGACGGAACTTCGTAGAAGTAACGCGGAAGCCGATGCCGGCGACCGTGCGCGTCGCGCAGCATCTCGCCGGGTTTGAGAAGGCTGCGCAGCTCGTCGTCGAGATCGAATGCGTCGACGACTTTGATCTGCTGCGACTCACTCATACGTCATTTCGGCGATCGTGTTGTAAATGTCGCGCGAGACGTCGGCCACCGCCGTCCCCCTCCCCGTCTCCGCGCGGAACTGCGTCAGGATCACCAGAACGTAGGGCTTGCGATCCTCGATGAACACGATGCCGGCGTCGTGATGCACGGTCGAAATGTTGCCGGTCTTGTGTGCCACGCGAGCGGCTTTCGGCAGGCCGGCCGGAATTCCGCCGCGATATTGCTGCTCGAGCAGAATGTTCAACATCTCGTCGCTGGCATTCTTCGAGTATGCACGCTCCTCGGCGATCAATCGCAGGAGTTTGAGCAGACCGTTGGCCGTGACCTCATTATTCAAGCCGGCGTCGAATGCCGCCTGATCCTCCACGCCGCGCAGAATCCGGACTCCGTCGATATCGAGCTCGTCGAGCGCGTGCTGGATCGTCTGGATCCCGACGACATCGACAAGAAGATTGGTCGCCAGATTGCTCGACTTCGTAATCATCCAGTACGCGAGCTCGCGGATCGTCAACGTGCGACCGAGGTGACCGTAGACGTCGGGATCGGCGTCGCGGCTCAGGTCGAGCATGAAAGGCTCCTGGTTGACGATGCTGGTGAAGCGATTGCGAACGTGGACGGGAGCATCGAGCCCCAGCTCGCCGCGATCGACCTGCCGAAAAACTGCCAGCAGCACCGCCAGCTTCATCGTCGAAGCGGCGTGAAAGTACTGATCGCCGTTGTAGGCCCACTGGATCGTCGCCTGCGCGTCGTAGAACGCGATGCCGAGCGATTCGAGGTCATGCTCCCCTTTTATTTTCAAAACACTGCGATAAAGCGAGACTTCGGCAGCGGCGACGGAATCCTTCGCTGGTGAGATCGGGAGTTTTTCTTCTACGACGTGAGCCTTCGCCACCATTGCTGCACCCCAACTTGTTGCAAACGTGGGGCCTCCATTAGTTTACGGTCATCGTCCAGTGGCCCGCAGCCACCGCCCGATGCGCTCCACGCCGACGCCGATCGTCTCGGCCGTCGCTGCGAAGGAGATGCGGACGAAACCCTCGCCGCCGCTGCCAAATGCAACGCCTGGAATGACAAGGACAGCGGCGTCGGTGGCCAGCGTCTTCGCGAATATGACGGTGTCGCAGGCGGGTACCGGAACGAAGGCGTAGAAGGCTCCCGCGGGCGGCTGGATGTCGGCTTCGAGCTCGTGGCGGATCGAATAAAGCGCCGCCTCGCGTTGCTCGCGGAACTGCGCGCGGACGCGTTCGAGCCACGACGCGTTCCACTCCTTTGCGTCGAAAATTAGTTCTGTTAATTGTTGCGAAAATACGGAGGCGCAGGTTGCAATGTACTGATGCGCGACGATGATCGGCTTCATGACTTCTTCGCGCGCGACAATCCATCCCAGCCGCAGGCCAGTCATCGAATGGCTCTTCGACATGCCGTCGACCACGATGACATTTCTGCTCATGCCGAGCATCGACGGCGGAGACGCGTCGTACCAGATTTCGCGATAGATCTCGTCGCTCACCACAAGCGGACCGGCGCTCGCGATGGACTCGAGCGTCTGCCGGCTCGCGATCGAGCCGAGCGGATTCGAGGGCGAGTTGACGACGATCAACTTCGTTCGCGACGTGATCTTCGACAGCACCGCTTTCGGATTCAGATTCCAATCGGGCGGTTCGATGTCGTAGGGCACCGCCACTCCGCCCGCGAGCTTCGCGAGCGTGGGGTACGAAGTGAATCCCGGATTCGGCACGAGCACTTCGTCGCCGTCGCCGACGTACGCCTGAAAAATCGAGTACAGCCCCTCTTCGGTGCCGGCGGTGATGCAGATTTCGGTTTTCGGATCGAAGTCGAGCCGGGCCGCAATTCTTTTTCTGAGCGACAGCGCGCCGGCGTTCGGCGAGTAATGCCATGATCCGCTCGATGCCGCACGCGCCGCCAGTGCACGCAAGGTCTCATCCGGTTCGACATTCGGCTCACCGATACCGAGGTTGAGAGATTCGGAAGTCGCCAAAGCGTTGATCTGGCGGATCAGCGAGATCTCAACTCCGTCGAGACGTTTTGCAGGTTTCATGGTGCCGTGTGCCGCGTGCCGGGTGCCGTTTCGCATTTTCGGCACTCGGCACCCAGCACCCGGCATTATCGAAGCGCTTCTTCGAGAGCGGTGCCCGAATCGGTTTTCTCATCGCGATACTTGACGATCATCGGCGTCGCGACCTGCAGGCCGAGGCTTTGCGCGAATTCGTTCTTCATCGGACGCGAGCCGGGAACGACGACCGCGCCAAAGGGAATCTCCAGAGGACGCTCGGCCGTGCGTTTGTAGATCTGTCCGCGGACGAGGTCATAGACCGGCGTCGATCCGGTGAGTACCACTCCGGCGCCGATCACGGCACGTCCGCGAACGACCGTGCCTTCGTAGACGCCGCAGTTTCCGCCGACGACGACATCGTCCTCGACGATGACAGGAAGATTGCCGACCGGTTCGAGCACGCCGCCGATCTGCGCGCCGGCGCTGAGGTGCACGCGCTTGCCGACCTGCGCGCATGAACCGATCAGTGCATGGGAATCGATCATCGTGTCCTCATCCACGTACGCACCGATGTTCACGAACGCCGGCGGCATCATCACAACACCTTTGCCAATGTAAACGCCGCGCCGGATCGACGAGCCGCCCGGCACAATGCGAAGGCCGTCCGCGACTTTGAACCGGCGCGCGGGAATCGTGTCTTTGTCGATGAACGAGAGCGCGCCCGACGCGAACTCCGAGTTCACTCCGAATTTGAACGCCGCCAGGATGCCTTCCTTTACCCATGGCGCAACGTGCCAGATGCCGTCGGCATCGCGCGTCGCCGCGCGAATCGAGCCCTTCTCCAGCTCCGCGAGAAAGAGACCGATCGTTTTCACCGCCTCGATGCGATCGGTTGACGCGCCCAGCGCGCGAACCCGCACTTCTACGGACGAGAACTGGCCGGTCGCCGTCATTTAGGCGGCCGCCTTCAGCTTCAGCCCGCACTCCCGCAGAATCGCCTCCAACTTCTTCCGATTCGCGTCGGTGATCGGCGCCAGCGGCGATCGCACGGTGTCGTTCGGAATGATGCCGAGCATTTTCATCGCGGCCTTGACGGGGATCGGGCTCGACTCGATGAAGTTTCCTGCCATCAACGGAAGGATTCGATTGTGGACCGCGCGCGCGGTCTCGAAGTCGCCCTTCAGCGCGGCGTTGGTCATCTCGCTCATCCAGCGCGGGATCTCGTTGGCAGCGACCGAGATGATTCCGTCGCCTCCGACCGCGATCAGCGGCACGGTCCACGCGTCATCTCCGCTGATCATCAGGAATCCGTCCTGTCTCTCGCGCAGGATGGTGAGAATCTGATCCATGTTTCCAGACGCTTCCTTCACCCCGATGACGTTCGGCACTTCACGCGCGATCTGCAGCGTCGTTGCTGCGGTCATGTTCACACCCGTGCGTCCCGGCACGTTGTACATGATCATCGGAAATCCAGCGCGCTTCTTCTCGATCGCCTCGGCCTGCAGGCCGAAGTGGCGGCGGAGTCCGTCGGGCGTGGGCTTGTTGTAGTAAGGCGTGATCGTCAGGACGGCGTCGGCGCCGAGCTCGATGGCGATCATGGCCAGCTCGATGGCCTTCTGCGTCGAGTTGCTGCCCGCGCCCGCGAGCACCGGCACCCGGCCTTTCGCGCGCCGCACCACGATCTCCACGACTCGACGATGTTCCTCCTGGCTCAGCGCCGGATTCTCGCCCGTCGTGCCGCAGGGGACGAGGAAGGTTGTTCCTTCCTCGATCTGAAAATCGACAAGGCGCTCGAGCGATGCCTCGTCGATCGATCCGTCATTTTTGAAAGGCGTGACGAGCGCCACGCCGACGCCGCGAAACAGTTTTGTGTTTTTCATCGCATCACCAGCTCATCGAATCGTAAGAGTCCTTTTTGCCCTCTGATTTTTTCTGCAGCGAGAATCGCGCCGCGCGCAAATCCCTCCCGCCCGCGCGCCCGGTGGGAGATCTCGATCAGGTCGTCCGGCGAGTCGAAAAAAAGCGTGTGCAGGCCGAATTCGCTCCCGACGCGCGACGAGACGATCGGCGGATCGAGCTTGCCGCCGCTGCCCTGCTTCACTTCGCTCGCGATGCGCAGCGCCGTCCCGCTGGGCGCATCTTTTTTCTGGGCGTGATGGCGTTCTTCCATCCCGGCAGCATATTGCGGAAATCGTGAAAACATCTCGCCCGCGCGGCGTGCCAGCGCGAAGACGACGTTCGCGCCAGGCGAAAAGTTCGATGCATACGCGCAGCCGATGCCGGCCTGCTCGACGCGCTTGCGGACGGCGTCGAGGCGATCGTTCCAGCCGGTCGTTCCGATCACCAGATCCACGCGATCATCGCACGCGAGCGACACCGCTTCGTCCACTCCCGACACCTGCGAGAAATCGATCATGACCTCGGCGCCGTTCAATGTCGGCTTCTTCGATGACGTGAAAATGGCGACCACTTCGTGCCCGGTCTCCTTCGCGATCTTCTCCACAGCCTTTCCCATCTTGCCGTAGCCGTGAAGAGCAAGCTTCACGACATCGCCTCCACGCCGTCATTCTGAGCGCAGCGAAGAATCTCAACTAGCGCGGAACGAGATCCTTCGCCGTCTGCGCGGCTCAGGATGACGTTGTTCACGACATCGCCTCCACCGGAGCTTCGAACAGCGCCGCATGAATGGCACGAACGGAGCGATCGGCCTCGGCGTCATCGACGACGATGCTCAGATTGAGCCCGGACGTGCCCAGCGAGAACATGGAAGTCGGGATGCCGCGCATGGCCTCGAAAATCCTCGCGCCGACGATCGAGTCGCGCATCAGGTTGCGTCCGACGATCGCGACGATGCATTGATTCTCGCGCACTTCGACATCGGCGACCGGCCGCAGCCGCTCGGTGAGTTGCCGCAAGTTGTGCTTCTCGTCGATCGTCACCGACACCGAGACCTCCGACGTCGTAATCAAATCGACCGAGACTTCGAGCTCTTCGAAGATCGCAAACAGCCGCGCCAGGAATCCGTGCGCGCCTAACATCTTGTTCGAAGTCATGTGCACGACCGTGATGCCGCGTTTGACGGCCACCGCGCGCGGTCCGGCGGTGTCGCTGGTGTTGCCTTCCTCGGTGATCAGAGTTCCGGGACTCGCGACGTTGTGCGTGTTGAGCACGCGCACCGGAATGCGCTGCGCCACCGCCGGCGCGATCGTCTTCGGATGCAGAACCTTCGCGCCGAACCAGGCCAGCTCCGCCGCCTCGACGTACGAGATGCGATCGATGACGCGCGCGCCCGGAATGAGACGTGGATCGGCGGTCATCATGCCGTCGACGTCGGTCCAGATCTGGATCTCGTCCGCGCCGGCCGCCGCACCGATGATCGCGGCGCTGTAATCCGATCCGCCACGGCCTAACGTCGTGGTCGCGCCGTCCCGGGTGCGTCCGATGAAGCCGCCCATGACCGGAATCAGGCGTCGCTCGATCAGCGGACGCAAGACGCGCTGAGCTGCCGCACGTGTTTCTTCCATCTGCGGCGTCGCTTCGCCGAAACGGCCATCCGTGATCCGAAGAGCACCGACGACAACTTCTCGCCGATGCCGAGGACTTTGTCCTTCGCGCGGGCGGTGATTTCGCCGAGGAGTGCGATGCCCCGAAGGATGGTGTGGATCTGATCGATGTGCTTGTCGAGCTGCTTGATGAACGATTCGAAAAAATCGAACTTCTGCTGCACCAGGCGCATCGCGACGTCTTCGTGACGCTGCCGAACCGCGGCAATGATCTGATTGACCCGATCGATGTCGCATTGACGGGCCGCCTCGGTCGCGGCAACGAGATCGTTGGTGACGCCGGCCAGCGCGGAAACAACCACGATCGGAGACTGCCCTCGTCGCTCCGCGACGATGTCGATCGCGTTCGCGACGCGCTGCGCGTCGCCCACGGACGTGCCGCCGAACTTGATCACAATCACGCGAGCAGCCCCTTCGCCTCGAGCAGCTCGGCGTTCAAGATCGCCGCGCCGGCCGCGCCGCGAATCGTGTTGTGTACCAGGGCGACCATGCGCAGATCGAGGATCGCGCACGGACGCAAGCGGCCGATGGAGACGCTCATGCCGCCTTCGCGATCGCGATCGAGCCGCGGCTGGGGACGATCGTCGCCCGCGACGTAGTGCAGCGGTTTTTTCGGCGCCGACGGCAAGCGCATGTTCTGCGGCTCGCCGCGGAAATTGTCGATCGCCTCGCGTACCTGATCGACGTTGATGGAATTGCGATTGCGCACCCCTAACGAGATCGTCATCAAGTGGCCGTCGATCGTCGGCACACGGTTGACCTGGGCCGAAATGCGGAACGGCGCATCGACGAAGCGATCGTTTTCCCATCGCCCGAGGATCTTGCGCGGCTCGCTCTCGATCTTCTGCTCTTCGCCGCCGCCGATGTAAGGAATCACGTTGTCGAGGATCGCGTACGACGCGACGCCGGCGTAACCTGCGCCGGAGATCGCCTGCATCGTCGTCACGTGAAGCTGCTCGATTCCGTAGAGGCGCTCGATCGGCGCGATCGCCATGGCGAGTCCGACCACCGAACAATTCGGATTCGTGATGATCGCGCCGCGACCTCCGCGGCGTTTGCGCTGCCGCTCGATCGCTGCGATGTGATCGGCATTGATCTCCGGAATGAGCAGCGGCACATCGGGATCCATTCGATGATTGCGCGAATTCGAGACGACGACACAGCCGCGGTTTGCGTAATCGTCTTCGGCTTCGCCGGCCACCGACGAGTCGAGACTCGAAAAAACCAGAAGCGAGTCGAGATCCGCGCCGAGGTTCTTGACGGGCAATGCGGCAGCATCATTCGGCATCACAGTGTCGAGGCGCCAATCGGCCGCCTCGCCGTACGACTTGCCCGCGCTGCGCTCCGAAGCCACGACCTCATGGAGCTTGAACCACGGATGAGCCTCGAGCAACTGCACGAATCGCTGTCCGACCGAGCCGGTGGCGCCGAGGACCGCGACCGGAATCCGTTTGGACGGCGGTTTGGCCTCCCTGGCGGTGTACGGGAGTGTCAGCGTGTCACTCATCCTGATGA
>QHVX01000207.1:0-426 GCA_003222375.1 Acidobacteriota bacterium | reverse complement strand
GCCTGGCGGATCTGCTGGAACTCCGGCAGGTCGCGGATCCTCGCGTACATTGGATCGTTGTCCATCGCCGGATAAGAGCAATAATGCCGTTTGACGGCCTCCTGCAGCATCTCGAGTGCACCTCTGTCGACGCCGGCCGCCGCGGCAACCTGCCCGTCGAGATAGAACGGTTCGCCATCGCGAAATCCCATCTCGATCGCTTTCAGTTGTGCGAACTCGCCCTCGATTTCCTGTTTCGGTCTTCCTCGGCGGGCGGAGAGATACAAATGCCAGAAGTTCCGAACTGAAACAGCCTGCACTACTCGCTCGACCGCATTCAATTTCCCTTCGCGCAGGAGCAAGAGAATTTCGATACTGCGCGACCAATCGGATCCGGCATCGAGTTGTTCAAATTGTCGGGCGCGTGGATAGTCACTGAGCAGTAAG
>QHVX01000206.1:3028-6814 GCA_003222375.1 Acidobacteriota bacterium | reverse complement strand
GAGATCGGTAAGACGCTCGGTATTCAGGTGAATGCCGCCAAGCACACGATTTTTCGCGCGGTGCGAAAGCTTCGCGAGTCACTGGAGCCGTTCGTGAGGTCCTCAACATGCAACATCTGACAGAACAAGAACTCGTACTGCATCACTACCACGACGAAGATTCGCCGGCCGCAGTCACGCAGCATCTCGCTGCCTGCGACGTCTGCCGCGCGGAGTACGGCTCGATCCAAAAGGTGCTGGCTCTCGTCGACGAAATGCCGGTACCCGAACGTGCCGGCGGCTATGGCGAACAGGTTTGGTCGCGACTTCGCTGGAAGCTCGGTAGCACGCGTCGTCGCAAAACATGGCGCTCAGCGCTGGCAGCGGCGGCCGTTCTCGCGATCGCATTCTTCGCGGGGCAGTGGTGGAACGCACGAAGTGGAGAACGGCGGCCCTCCGCTGTCCTGACCTCGCCCGGGCAGCCGGGGGCGGCTGCCCTCCACAACACACCGGCAACGCAAAACCGCATTCTCTTCGTTGTCGTGACCGACCACCTCGACAGCACCGAGCGGATGCTGCTACAGGTCGCGAACGCCGATGCGAAGCTCGGGCTCGATCTCACCAGCGAGCGCGGGCGGGCGGAGGAGCTCGTCGCATCGAACCGGATTTACCGGCAGACCGCCGAACAGCGTGGCGATGATCGTCTGGCCAGCGTGCTCTCCGATCTAGAACCCGTTCTGCAGGAGATTGCGCACTTGGATGGAAAGTTATCGCCCGATGAAGCAGCTTCGCTGCAGAAGCGCATCGACTCCAAAGGATTGCTATTCAAAGTGCGCGTGATCAGCGCGCAGACCAGCGGCCAGGAAACATCACCGGCCGCACCACCACAGAAGGGAATGACCTCGCTATGAAATCTCGAATGATTCTTGCCGCCGCTTTTCTCGCGTGTGTCGTCAGCGCGCCGGCCGCGCGCGCCGATTTGCTGACCGGCGACGACGAAAAAGAAAAACAGCAGGCGAAAGTTGAAAAAGAGCAGGACCTTTACGACGAAGGCAACGACGCGATCGACGAGCACGACTGGAAACGCGCCGCCCGCGCGTTCCAGCGAGTCGCCAACATGAAGATGTCGCACGCCGACGCCGCGCTCTACTGGCTCGCTTACTCCGAAGGAAAGATGGGAATGCGGCCGGACGCCGTCGCGACACTGCAGCAGCTCAAGAGTGAATATCCCAAGAGCAAGTGGAACGACGACGGTCGCAAGCTGGAGCTGGAGATCCGTCAATCGGCCGGTCAGCAGATCGAGCCGGAGCAGGTGAGCGATGTCGATCTCAAACTGATGGCGCTCAATGGCCTCATGAACTCCGATCCCGAGCGGGCCGTACCGATCCTCGACCACATTGTAACTACGAGCAAAGAACCAAAGCTCAGAGACCGAGCCCTCTTCGTTCTCAGTCAGTCGAACTCACAGCAGGCTTACGAAGTCCTGTCGCGCGTCGCGCGCAACAACAACGACCCCGATCTCCAGCGCCGCGCCGTCCGATACCTCGGCATCATGGGCGGCGAGCGCAATCGCCGTCTGCTCGCCGATCTCTACAACTCCAGCGCCGATATCGACATCAAGAAGTCGGTTCTCAGGTCGTACATGGTGTCGGGCGATCGCCAGCATCTTTTCTCGATCGCGAAGAGTGAGCCGAATGTCGAGCTTCGCATGGAGGCGATCAATCAGCTCGGCCTCATCGGCGGACGCGATGAATTGTCGGAGCTCTACGGCACGGAGACGGCCGTCGAGGTCCGCAAGAAGATCATCCAGGCGATGTTCCTCGGCGGCAGCGCCGACAAGCTTTACGAGATCGCCAAGAATGAACCGAATCTCGAGCTGAAGGTCGCCGCGATCCGCAACCTCGGACTCCTCGGAGGCGAGCGCACAGGCCAGTTTCTCGTGACGACGTACACGTCGGACTCCCGCCGCGAAATTCGCAAGGCAGTCATCAATTCGCTCTTCATTCAGGGCAACGCGCGCGCTCTCGTGTCACTCGCGCGCCAGGAAAAAGACCCGGAGCTGAAGAAGTCGATCATCAATCAGCTTTCGCTCATGAATTCGAAAGAGGCGGTCGACTACCTGATGGAGTACCTGAAGGACTAGACGATCCCCTCACCCGCCGCTTTGCGGCACTGTTCAACACGGCGAGATAGTTTACAGATCGACGGAGACATCCTTTACACCTTGCAGCCGGAGGTGGCCGGATGCCGTGGAGCCGAGGAACGGTGGACGAACGTAAACGTTTGATTTCGCTTTGGGAGGCTGGGCATTCGCCCACCGAGCTCGCGAGGCGATTCTCTGTCAGTCGACCAACCGTGTACGAGACGATCGGCCGATGGATGGCGGAAGGCGAAGTTGGACTGCAAGAACGATCTCGCCGCCCACACTCGAATGGACGGCAGACGTCGGCCACCGTGACCAGCGCACTGCTTAGCATCAAGGATCGCTATCCGCACTTCGGCCCCGACAAACTGGTGCGGTTGCTTCGCGACGAAGGGATCGATCTTCGTCCCAGTACAGCGCGCGACATTCTGCGGCGCAATGGTCGAGTTCAGGCACGTCGCGCTCGTCCGCCGCGGTGGAGTCCATCGATCTCGCCGGCCATTCAAGTACCAGGACCAGGTCACTCGATGACGGCTGATCACAAAGGACAGTTCCTGCTCGGCAATCGTCGATACTGCTTCCCACTGACACTGGCCGATCCGGCGAGCCGATATCTTTTTGCGGTCGAGGCGCTGGCTTCGACCAGTGGCGAGGCAGCCGTGCCGGTATTTGAGCGGGTCTTTCGGCGCTGGGGTGTGCCTGAGCAAATCATCACTGATAACGGCATACCGTTCTTTGCAGCGCGCTCCCTCGGTGGTCTTACCGAACTGTCGAAAACGTGGATCAAGCTGGGCATCCAACACGTACGCATTGAACCAGGTAGGCCACAACAGAACGGCATTCACGAACGGATGCATCGAACGCTCAAACAGGAGGCGACTCAACCACCGGAAGCGAACATGCGTGCCCAGCAACATCGGTTCGATGTCTTTATCGAAGAGTTCAACAACGTTCGCCCGCACCAGGCGCTTGGTCAGGAGCGACCCGCGTCTCGAGTCCAGACGTATCGACGAGCTTATCCAGCGCGGACGCCGCTGATCGATTACCCGATGTCGTTCCAAGTTCGGAAGGTCCGTTCCGACGGGCAAATCAAATGGAAGGGCGACCGAATCTTTGTCGGCACTGTTCTTCGTGGTGAGCATGTGGCGCTGCTCGAAGTCGACAATGATCAATGGCATCTTTACTTCGGACCGGTTCACCTGGCGATCTGGAACGGAGTCAAGTACCGATTCGAAGCTCCTTCGCCACAACGATGAGAAAAACCTCCGAGTGTCGCCGCCCTCGCCGCGAAATTGGACAGCCAGCTCACGAGGAATGTGTAAAGCATGTCTCCGTCGATTTGTCAGGAATGTCTCCGCGAGTACACACCTTCTCCCCGCTACGGGGCGAAGGGTCTCGCGCGAGAGTCCCTCGCCCCGCGTGAGCGGGGAGAGGGTGGCCCGAAGGGCCGGGTGAGGGGCGTGCATCATGCCGCATACCGTTGCGCATCGCGTATTTTCAGCTCAACGCCCATCCCCGGCCGTGACAGATCGGGCCACAGCGCGCCGTCGCGCGGCGCGGCAAATCCGTCGAACAACATCGATTCAATGCGCACGTGATCGAAAAAATATTCGAGATGTCGCATCGGCAGCAACGCGCAACCGACTTGGACGTGAAGCGATGGG
>QHVX01000206.1:0-2831 GCA_003222375.1 Acidobacteriota bacterium | reverse complement strand
TCATGCCGCATACCGTTGCGCATCGCGTATTTTCAGCTCAACGCCCATCCCCGGCCGTGACAGATCGGGCCACAGCGCGCCGTCGCGCGGCGCGGCAAATCCGTCGAACAACATCGATTCAATGCGCACGTGATCGAAAAAATATTCGAGATGTCGCATCGGCAGCAACGCGCAACCGACTTGGACGTGAAGCGATGGGGCGCAGTGCGCCGAGAGCGGGATCGATCGCGACTCGCACAACGCGCTCGTCTTGATCAGTCCCGTGATGCCGCAACAGCGGGTGGCATCCGCCTGCAGCACGTCGACCGCGCCGGCGGCAATCATCTGATCGAAATACTGCAGCTCATAACCGTACTCGCCGGCCGCGATGTCCATGCACGCCGGCCCACGGTCGCGGATCAAGCGGAGACCTTCAAGATCATCGGACGAGACCGGCTCTTCGAACCAACGCACGTCGTACGCCGAAAAGATTTCAGCCTGCTCCAGCGCCAGCTTACGCGTATAGGCGCCGTTTGCGTCGACGAACAATTCACATTCGCGTCCGATAGCCTCGCGCGCCTTTGCCACGCGCTCGCGATCGGCGCGGGCTTCACGGCCGACTTTCATCTTCACGCTACGGATTCCGCTGTCGGTCCAGCCGCGCAATTGCTCTTGCAGCTCGTCGACGGTGTACGACGTGAACCCGCCGCTACCATACACCGGGGCAGATTCGCGAACCTGGCCCAGGAGTGTCACGAGCGGAGCGCCGAGAAGCTTGGCTTTCAGATCCCACAATGCGTTGTCGATCGCAGAAATCGCCATCGCCGCGATTCCGCGGCGGCCGAGGTTGCGGACGCTGCGAATCATGGCGGCCCACGAATCTTCGGTCGAGAGCGCGTCGCGACCGCGCACGACGGCCGCGAGGTGATCGTGGATCAGGGTGGCGGTCGCGGTGTCGGCGTACGTGTAGCCGAATCCTGTGACGCCGCGCGATCGCACGTGGACCGCGACCAACGTGGTCGAATCCCATTCGTAGGTGCCGTCGCTTTCCGGGGTCGCGGTCGGGATCGTGTAGGTCGCGACGGCAATGTCGTCGATTTCAGACCTTGACCGAATCGAGCAGCTCCTTCATCGACTGTTTGAGAATGTGACTGCGTGCCGGATCGTGCAGAAGCGATTTCATGAATTTCTTCGCCTGATCGGCGGTGATGTGCGGCGGCAATGGCGGCACTTCCGGGTCGGTATGAAATTCGAGGACCGACGGCCGCTCCGCTTTGAGCGCTGCATCCCACGCCGCGCCGATGCGATCGGGTTTTTCGACGCGCACACCGAGAAGGCCGAGCGACTGCGCGAACTCGGCGTATGCGAAATCGGGAAGAACCTGTGAGGCGTCGAACTTCGGATCGCCCGCCATCACGCGCTGCTCCCACGTCACCATGTTGAGATCAGCCCATTCACGCCAATACTTCGCGACCGTGATCATCTCGTTCATGCCGTTCATCTGAAAGGCGCCGTCGCCGACGCACGCGATCGCGACCCGATCGGGAAACGCGAACTTCGCGGCGATCACGTACGGCACGCCCGGTCCCATCGTCGCGAGGTTCCCCGAGAGCGATCCCATCATCCCGCGCCGGAACTTCAGATCGCGCGCGTACCAGCTGGCCGCCGATCCCGAATCTGCCGTGACGATGCAGTTCGCGGGAAGCTTCGGCGACAATTCCCAGAAAACGCGCTGCGGGTTGATCGGATCGGCGCTCGTCATCGCGCGCTCTTCCATCAGCTTCCACCACTCGCGAATTTCTTTCTCGATCTTTTCACGCCACGAACGGTCCGTCTTCCGCTTCAGCATCGGCACGAGGGCGCGCAGCGTCTCTTTGCTGTCGCCGACGAGGTTGATCTCCATCGGATAGCGGATCGAGAGCATCCGGCCGTCGATGTCGATCTGAACCCCGCGCGCCTTCCCCTCCTCGGGCAAGAACTCGGGATAGGGAAAACTCGAGCCGACCATGAGCAGCGTGTCGCACTCGTCCATCAGGACCCAGCTCGGCTTCGTGCCGAGCAGTCCGATCGATCCGGTGACGAACGGCAGCTCGTCGGGTAGTGCCGCTTTGCCGAGAAGTGCTTTTGCGACACCGGCGCCGAGGAGCTCCGCGACCTCGATGATTTCGTCACTGGCGTGCATCGCGCCCTGACCGACCAGCATCGCGACGCGTTTCCCGGAGTTGAGAACATCGGCGGCGCGGCGCAAATCATCCTGATGCGGAACGACGCGCGGCGGCTGCGCCATCTCCTCGTCCTGCAGGTCGTGCGGGATGATGATGCAGGTGACGGTGCGCTCGGCGAGCGCGATGCGAAACGCGCGATCGATCAAGTGCTTGATCTGCCCTGGCACCATCGCGGTCTGCACGAACTCCGACGCGACATCCTTGAAAAGATTCTGCAGATCGACTTCCTGCTGATACGAGCCGCCCATCGCCAGCCGCGACGATTGCCCGACGATCGCAACGACCGGTTGATGATCGAGCTTGGCATCGTACAGTCCATTGAGGAGATGGATCGCGCCAGGACCGGAAGTCGCGAGACAGACGCCAGGTTCACCGGTGAACTTGGCGTGGGCGCAGGCCATGAACGCGGCCATCTCTTCGTGACGCACCTGAATGAAATCGATCTTTCCTTCGGCGCGCTGCAGCGCCCCCATGATTCCGCTGATGCCGTCGCCCGGATAGCCATAGACGCGGCGCACACCCCATTCGCCGAGGCGTTTGACGAGAAAGTCGCTTGTGGTTTCCGCCATGCCTCGGAGGGAAGCATGACGCGTACCGCGCCCTCAGCCGGGCAGAAGATCAGCGAAA
>QHVX01000205.1 GCA_003222375.1 Acidobacteriota bacterium | reverse complement strand
GTGCAGCGTGAAGAGCGAATAGAACGGCACCCTGGCAAGATCCTTCGGCGTCGGCGGATGCAGCGACGAGCCGATGATGAGAAAAGTGAGCATCAGCAGAAAGGTGCCGAGCCAGGCGTAGGCGATCCATTTCGTGGCCGTGGACGCAAAGCGATCGACCGTCAGCAATGCGTAGCGCTCGTTCATGTAGACGATGCCGATCCACAGGAAGGCGATGAACAGCATCGGCGCGAGGTAAGGACTCAACGGAAGAAGTCTAACAGTCAGGCTGTCATCCCGAGCGTAGCGAGGGACCTGGGAGGGCGGTAGGCGCAAGATCAAGCCATTCAGGGTTGAATGCCTCGAATCAGGCGCACCTTCTTCGTTCGTCGCCAGCCTTTGAGCTGCTTCTCCCTCGCGATTGCTTGGATAACGTCGGTGAATTCTTCGAAGTAGACGAGTTTCGTTATGCGATATTGCGCTGTGAAAGATCGAACATTCACTGCCGACCGGTGATGGATCAAGCGTTTGCCAAGATCCCTAGTGATTCCGATGTACAAGACGCTGTTTCGGCTGGCGAGGATGTAGACATGGTACAGATGCATGAGGCCGAGGGTACCTCGGTGGCCCTACCGTTCTACCGCGAGTAGAGCACCGCCCAACCGCCCAGGTTCCTCGCTACGCTCGGAATGACATGAGGTCAGAATTCGCGCTTCGGGGGCGTCTGTTCGGGACCGACGCGGCCCGCGGCAACATCGGCGCCGAAATAGTTTTCCGCGCGAACGCGCGAGCCGGCGAGGCCACGCAACAGTGCCAGCTGCCCAACGTGCGTCAACGCATCGGCGATCGGCCCCTGAAATAAACGTTCGGCAGAGCTTCCCAGCGGTTGATCGGATGCCAGGAGATCATCGAATTGTCGAAGGCGGTCGAAAAAGCGCGCGACCTCGCGGTCCCACGCTTGCGGCTGCTCCTCATTCCACTTCTTCTCGCCACGGGCGAGCGCGATTCCCCAGTCGAGAAGGTCGCCGATATGCGCGACGATCTGCAGCGGCGTGCGCGTCTTGTCGCTGGCGTGAAAGTCCGCGAACTCGGGCGGCGCATCGCGCAAGACTTTTCCGCCTCGATAGGCGAGCGTTGCGAGAGCGTGGCGGAGGGACTCCTTGTCCATCATTGCGCCGCGCGAACCTCGACCAGATTGTCGTAGAACGTGGCGCCTGCGCCGATGTCGGTCAGAGCCTGTGAGGTGGTCTCATTCGCATTCGTGCCGTCGTCGGTCAGCTTGCCCCACCAGATCGACGGCGCAGAGACCACTCCCGGCCTTACCCGGTCGCTGATCACCGCCTCGGCCGTGAACGCGCCGCGCTTGTTGAAGATCTTCACGCGCTCACCGCCGTTGATGCCGCGCGCCTTTGCGTCGTCGCCGTGAATCTCCAGCGTCGGCTTTCCGGCCGCGCGACGCAGCGATGCCACGTTGACGAAACTCGAATTGAGAAACGAATGCGCCGGCGGCGAGATGAGCGCCAGCGGATATGTTTTCGCGAGATGCGGATCACGTTCTTCCGATTCGTAGGGCGGGATGTACTCGGGCAGTCTGCCGACGCCAAACGCCGCGCCGCGGTCCGTCGCGATCTCGATTTTGCCGCTGGGCGTCGGCACTTTCGCGCCGCGCCGATAGGGGAGATGCGGCGAAGGGATGTTCAAGCGCATCCAGCCGCGCTCGCGCAGCGTCTCCAGCGTGATCCCGCGCAGCTGTTCGCCGACATCGGTGAGCGCGTCGCGCATCATTTCCTCGTCGGTCGCCTTCAGCTCCGGCCAATCAAGTTTCATCGCAGCCGCAATGCGGCGGAAGATCTCGCTGTTGGGCAGCGCCTCGCCGAGCGGCTCAATGGCGCGGCGGTTGTACATCACATAGAGATGGCCGTACGCGCGATGGAGATCGTCGTGCTCGAGCTGCGTCGTCGCGGGCAGGAGCACATCGGCATGATCGGCGGTGTCGGTCTGGAAATGTTCCAGCACGACGGTGAACAGATCGTCGCGACGCAATCCGCGAAGGACAGTTTTTCGATCCGGCGCGATTGATGCTGGATTCGTGTTGTAGACGATCATCGCCTTCACGGGCGGATCGTTGATTTCGGTCAGCGCCTCGCCGAGTCGCGACATGTTGATCGTGCGCGTGTTGCAGGGGATGTCGCGGCGCTCGAGCCGCGCAAAATTGAGGCCGAACGTGCCCGACGACGAAAGCTGACAGCCGCCGCCGACGTCGTCCCACGCGCCGGTGATCGCGGGCAGAATCGCAATGGCGCGGACCGCCGAGCCCCCACCCGCATGACGCTGCAAGCCGTAGTTCACGCGGATGAACGTTGGGCGCATCGTGGCGTATCGGTGCGCGAGCCGCTCGATCGTCTCGATCGGCAGGCGGCAGGTTTCTGCGACGCGGTGAGGCGGATGATCGCGGAGGACGCGATCGCGCAGTTCCCGCCATCCGACCGTCATCTCGTCAAGATATGGACTATTAACCAATTGGTCACGAAACAGGATGTGCATCATGCCGAGGGCCAGGGCGGCATCGGTGCCCGGACGGATGGGGATGTGCTCATCGCACGCGACCGCCGTCCGCGTGCGCAGCGGATCGATACAGATCGTGGTCGCGCCCTTTTCTTTCGCTTGACGAATGAACGGCCACAGATGCGGATTCGACGTGAGTGTGTTGGTGCCCCACAGGATGATCAGCTTTGCTTCGCCGATGGTCTCGGGATCGGTGCCCATCCGGTTTCCGTAGACGAGGTTGAGCGCTTCGCTGCCGGCCGCCGAGCAAATCGTGCGCGCGAGGAGCGATGCGCCGATCCGCCGGAAGAATCGCGACGCCATCGCTTCGCCCTGAATCAAACCCATGGTGCCGGCGTACGAGTAGGGGAGGATCGCTTCCGCGCCGTCGGAATCGATGATGGATCGGAGCCGGGACGCGATCAGCGAGAGCGCTTCATCCCACGTCGCGCGGCGAAATTTTCCCTCGCCCTTTGGGCCCACGCGGATCTGCGGATACAGCAGGCGGCCTTCGTGATAGGTGCGCTCGAGATATTTCGCTACTTTCGTGCATAGAAATCCCTGCGTGAAGGGATGTTCGCGTTCGCCGGCGATGCGCACGGCCCGGCCATCCTCGACCGTCACCAGCATCGAGCAGGTATCGGGACAATCGTGGGGACACACCGCGCGGACGGTTTCAGGCACTGGCGGTGATTTTACCGCGATAGACTCATCGCGCGATGAAGGTCGACGTGGTCAGCAACATTGTCATTCAACGACCACGTGGCATGGTGGCGAATTACGCCGCCAATCCCGACAACGCTCCGCGGTGGTACGTCAACATCAAGAGAGTGGAGTGGAAGACGCCACCGCCCCTCCGAATCGGCTCCCGCATCGCGTTCGTCGCCCGATTCCTCGGCCGCACGCTCAGCTACACGTACGAGGTCATCGAATACATTCCTGAGGAGTATTTCGTAATGCGCACCGCCGAAGGGCCATTTCCGATGGAGACGACGTACTCGTGGGACGACGCCTCCGGACGCGCCACGAAGATGACGCTGCGCAACCGCGGAACTCCGGGTGGATTCTCCGGATTGTTCGCCCCGATGATCGCTCTCGCGATGCGGCGTGCCAATCGAAAAGACCTCGCCCGGCTGAGGCGAGTTCTCGAACACGGCCATACGCCGTAAAATATCGCCATCCGTTTCGCAGCATTTCTAGTCGCCCTTATGCCGTTCGCGGCGGCCGTGGCCGATGATCTCGCTCCGCTCAGCGACGAGTTCAATGACGCATCCGCGCTTTCGCAGTGGAAACGCGTCTACGTGATCGAAGGGTGGGGCGCCAATCAGCTCGAAGTGCAGGACATCAACATGACGCGTGCGGGTCACATGGTGATGATTCCGTTCACGAGCACGTGGTTCAATGATTATCGCGGCGAGCTGACGTTCAAGGAGGTCACCGGCGATTTCGTCGTGACGACCGACGTCGAAGCGACGCAGCGCAACGGGACCGGACCACCGCGCTCGCAATTTTCTCTGGGCGGCATCATGGTCCGCACTCCGCGCCAGATCACGCCCGCGACCTGGCGGCCGGGCGGCGAGAACTATCTGTTCCTGTCGATCGGCGCCGCCGGGAATCCCGGTAATTTTCAGTTCGAGGTCAAGTCGACATCGTCCAGCGTGTCAAACCTGCAATATGAGAACACCGGAGGAACCGGACACGCGATCATCCAATACGCGCG
>QHVX01000188.1:4812-5297 GCA_003222375.1 Acidobacteriota bacterium | reverse complement strand
AGGCAGGCGAGGGATCTGGCGGATCTCCTTCTTTTGCAGCGCATCGATCAACTGCAGATTGACGTAGGCGTCGCCGGCGCTGCCGTTCAAAGCGGCGCGCTCTCTCCGGATGCCCTCAGCGACCGCGGTCTTTTCGATTGTGGTCGCGCGGGCCGCCTGCTGCTTTTGAACGAGATAGGCGTCGGCCGTGCGCCGCGCCTGCGCCAGCTGGCCGTTCGCCGCGGTGAGCTGCTGCGTCAGCTCGGCGATCTTCGACTGCAGATTCGCCTGATTCGCTTCGCGTGTCGCGAGGATCTCGGCCTCGAGTTTCTCGGCCTGCTTCTCCGCTTCCTTCCGCTGATTGATGAGGTTCTGATATTCGCTCTTGAACGCAAAGTCGCCGAGGATGACTTGTTCGACGATGACGCCGTAGGGTTTCAGATGCGCGGCCAGAATGTCGGTCGCGAACGACGCAGCGCGAAATCGAAGATCGGGATTGTAGAACT
>QHVX01000188.1:0-4773 GCA_003222375.1 Acidobacteriota bacterium | reverse complement strand
GTCGGCCGTGCTCGGACCGACTTCCTTCCACAAAAACTCGACGCCCGCCGGGTCGACCCGCCATCGGACCGTGACATCAGTCTCGATGTCGTTTCCATCGCGT
Organism: Acidobacteriota bacterium; assembly: GCA_003222375.1. Classification (GTDB taxonomy): domain Bacteria; phylum Acidobacteriota; class Thermoanaerobaculia; order Gp7-AA8; family Gp7-AA8; genus Gp7-AA10. The sequence continues at coordinate 4,670 of QHVX01000188.1, read as the reverse complement.
GTCTTGAAGCGCAGATCGTCCTTGCCGCTTCGATCTCCGGAGTTCGACTGCGCGGTCATCACGAGGTTCTGGGTGGAGACATCGAACGTCTTCCAGTCATTGACGAACGGCGCAAAGAAGTACGTTGCACCTGGATCCGCGCGTTCGACCGAGCCGGTCATCTTGTTGAAGCGGACGCCGACCTGCGTCGCGCCGGTGTGATGCGGCATGCAGGACGTCATCGTTGCGATCGTTGCGAGAAGAAGGATTGTGCGTTTCATCGATGCCTCCGGTTACTGATGGTTCTTCGAGATACGACCGACATCGGTCGGATCTTCGGTGATGTAGATCGGTCCCTGGATCGCGTTGAGAAGCGCCAGGCCTTTGCGCAAACGCAGCAGCTTTTCGGAGCCGGCGCCTTCCATGGCGCGATTGATCTGCTGCGAGCCCGCCGCTTCCGCACTCCGCACCAGCAGATCGCCCTCGGCGTGCTTCTGGCGTTCGTACAAGTCTTTTTGTGCATTGATCTCGGTGATCTGCGCCTGAAAATCGGCAGTCTTCAGATTCATGAGATTTTGTCCCTCGGCACTGATCTGATTCAGCCGCGTCTGCACCTCGGCCTGTTTCGCGAGGGCACGATTCGCGAGTACCGATTGATCCTGAATCTTTTTTTGCTCCGTCAGCTTCTGAAATGTCGAGGGGTAGTCGTACTGACGGATCACGACGTCGGAAAGCTGCAGGCCGTTTTCGGCGAAGCGGGCGGCCAGCTCGCGTCGCAGGTCGTTGACCTTTTCCAGCCGCCGATCGCGATAGAACTCCTCCGCTCGGAGTTCGCCCAGATGATGTTTGACGCCCGGATCGGTAAAGCGGATCACGACGCTGTCTTCGTAGGCCTTGCCGAATCCGAACCGCGAAACGACGAGATATGGATTCGCGATGCGGTAGAGAACACTGACGTCGATGCTGACCGGATAGCCGTCGACGGTCGGACAGTTGATGGCCGCCAGCACGCGATGCCGCTCTTCACTCTCGACGGGATTGTTCGTGAATTCGATGACCTGGAGGTCTCGCGGAAAGGTGAAGATGCGTTCGTAGCCGAGGATCTCACGGCGGTAGCCGGGTCCGACGAGCTGTTTCTGCAGGCCTTTGTGCGGACCGAACGAAATCTGGCGCAGTCCGACTTCATCGGGCGCGACGTACGTCGTGGCGCAGCCGCGGAAAATCAAAAGCGGCACTGCGATCACGAGCAAGATCCGGATTGCTCTACCGAATCGCGACCGGACGCCCGCGAGAAAAGCGGACTGCACTCGGAACTGGGGGACACTGCTGAAGGTGGTCATATTGGCTCCTTTCGTTCTAGGGGATCGATGAGCTCGCGATTCTCGACGAAGGATCCGAGGAGCAGGAGGCATTTGCGCGACTCGGGATGCTTCGCGATTGCCAGGAGTGCGTTGCGCAGCGCCGTGTCGTCGCTCCACTCCTCGGCGCCGTCGATCAGCCAGGCGTCGAGGCGATCGTCGGCCGTCGTCCGCAGACGCCGCCCGATGTGCAGCGGCAGCCCTTCGATGTCATCGACCAGATAGCCGGGATGCACGCGGAAAAAGCGGGCGAGGAGCATGCGGGTCGTGGCGGTCAAATGTGGGCGCGTGCCGTTTTCGATCTGTGACAGATACGACTGACTGACGCGGCCGCCCAGCTCGCTCTCGATCCCCCGCGAGACCTCGGCCTGGGTGAGCTCCCGGTTGAGGCCGCGGGCGGCTCCTTCGACGATTCTGAGCTCTCGGAGTTTTTCGCCTAGTATCATTGCAATATGCAATATATTGCTATCCGCAATAATTGTCAAGAGGCACCCCAAGGCTGCCATTTCAACGACTTAGGGGATAATTTCCGGCGCATGTCCGAATCGGTGCAATGGGCCAAGGTCATCGACCAGACACGCTGCATCGGTTGCCATGCCTGCAGCACCGCTTGCAAATCGGAAAACGCGGTTCCCCTCGGCGTCAATCGCACGTACGTCAAGTACGTCGACGTCGGAGAGTTTCCGGCTGCCCGGCGCGCTTTTCAGGTCACGCGTTGCAATCAATGCGATCACCCGCCGTGCGTGACCGCATGTCCGACCTCGGCGATGTTTCGCCGGCCGGACGGCATCGTCGACTTCGATAAAAGCATCTGCATCGGATGCAAGGCCTGCATCGCGGCCTGTCCTTACGATGCGATCTTCATCAATCCCGACGATCACTCCGCGGAAAAATGTAACTTCTGCGCCCATCGGATCGAGGTCGAACTCGAGCCGGCGTGCGTCATCGTCTGCCCGACCGAGGCGATCATCGTTGGGGATTTGAAGGATCCGGAATCGCGCGTCTCGCAATACGTCAATCGCGATGTCGTCGCGGTGCGTCGTCCCGAAAAAGAAACCTATCCGAAACTTTTCTACAAAGGCGCGCATCAGGCGACGCTCGACCCTCTGGCGGCGAAGCGGCCTGACGGCGGGATTTTCATGTGGAGCGAGCAGGGCGGCGGTGTGAGCTCAGGGCATCCGGGATTTGCGAACAATGTCGCGGCGGCGATGCTCTCGTATGACGTTCCGCATCGCGCGCCGTGGGGATGGCCGGTCAGTCTTTACATCTGGACGAAAGCGATTGCAGCGGGCACATATCTCGTCGCGTCATCGATGGCGATGACTGGGCGGCTGCCCGCGATGATCTCCGCAGTTTTTCTCGCGATGACGCTGGTGCTGCTCGTCGGCGATCTCGAACATCCGCGGCGCTTCTACATGATCCTCACGCGTCCGCAGTGGCGGAGCTGGCTCGTTCGCGGCGCCGTGATTCTGACGGTGTTCGCGATCGTTCTCGGCATCGATCTGCTTTGGTCACCGACATGGCTCGCATTTATCGGAATCCCGATCGCGGCCGCGGCGGGAACTTACACTGCATTTCTTTTCGCGCAGGCGAAGGCCCGCGATCTGTGGCAAAGCCCGCTGCTGCCGGTGCGTCATCTCGTTCAGTGCATCGTCGCAGGCAGTGCAGTATTGCGGATCATGCCCTTACTCGCGATCGCGACCGCGATTCACCTGGTCTTGATCCTCGCTGAAGTCGCGACACCGCATCCGACGGCCCACGCGAGGCTCGCGGTCCGCGAAATGATCCGCGGCAAATATCGACTCGCTTTTGTTGTGGGCGTGCTGTTCCAATTCGCGGGTCTTTGTGGAGTGCCGCCGACTGCGGCGGCCATTCTCATTCTCATCGGACTTCTGGCATCGGAACATGCGCATGTCAGCGCGGCGCAGGCGGTGCCGCTGGCATGAGTCTCCGATCGTATCCGCCGCTCGAAAAGTGGGACGACTGGACCGAGCTGGAATCGGTCGCGTGGCCGAAGCGCGTCGAACGTCACTACATGCTCGTGCCGACGACATGCTTCAACTGCGAATCAGCCTGCGGCCTGCTGGCCTATGTCGATCGCGAGACGCTCGAAGTCCGCAAATACGAAGGCAATCCGGAGCATCCGGGATCGCGCGGCCGAAACTGCGCGAAGGGTCCGGCGACGCTCAATCAGGCGAACGACCCCGATCGGATTCTCTATCCGCTTCGCCGCGACGGTAAGCGCGGCGAAAATCGATGGTCCCGCGTGACGTGGGACGAGGCGCTCGACGACATCGCGTCGCGCATCCGGCACGCGATCGCCGGCGGACGGCCTAACGAAGTGATGTACCACGTCGGCCGTCCCGGCGAAGACGGCTACACGGAGCGCGTGCTGGCGGCATGGGGAGTCGACGGCCACAATTCGCATACGAACATCTGTTCGTCGAGCGCGCGGGCCGGATATCAATTCTGGATGGGATGGGATCGCCCGAGTCCCGATCACGCCAATGCCGACGTCATCCTTCTCATTAGCGCGCATCTCGAATCGGGTCACTACTTCAATCCGCACGCGCAGCGCGTGATGGAGGGCAAGGCGCGCGGCGCGAAGTTGATCGTCTTCGACGTGCGTCTCTCCAACACCGCGACCCACGCCGACCATTGGCTCGCGCCGTGGCCGGGGAGTGAGGCCGCGATCCTGCTGGCGATCGCGAGCTACATCATCGGCAACAATCGCTACGACCGCGAGTTCGTCCGGCGCTGGTGGAATTGGCAGGAGTACATGGCTCGTCATCCTGAGCGCAGCGAAGGATCTCAACCGACGAGATCCTTCGCCGTCTCCGCGGCTCAGGATGACGTTTCATTCGAAGAATTCGAGCGCAAGCTTCGCGAGCTTTACGCGCCCTACACATTCGAGTTCGCTGAGAAGGAATCGGGAATCGCGGCCGCGACGATCGAAAAAGTCGCGGAGCTCGTCGCATCGGCTGGCAAGCGGCTCAGCACCCACACCTGGCGCTCGGCCACCTCCGGCAACCTCGGCGGCTGGCAGGTCGCACGGGCATTGTTTCTTCTCAACGCGCTGTTAGGCGCGATCGGCACCGAAGGCGGTACCTTTCCGAACGGATGGAACAAGTTCGTGCCGCGGCCGATGTACATGCCGCCGCATCCGCCGAAATGGAACGAACTCACCTGGCCCGACGAGTTTCCGCTCTCCTGCAATGAGATGTCGTTTCTGCTTCCCCATCTTCTCGAGGACGGCCGCGGCCGGCTGGAGGTCTACTTCAGCCGCGTCTACAACCCGGTGTGGACCAATCCGGACGGCTTCTCGTGGATCGA
>QHVX01000217.1 GCA_003222375.1 Acidobacteriota bacterium | reverse complement strand
TCGTGAACGATTTCCGTATCGGTCGTGAAACCCTGCAGCGTCAACACGCTCGAGCCTTCGCTCGCATAAAACCGATAGGCGGTGGCCCCGGCGACCGCGGACCAGCGAAAGGCGACATGCGGCCCGACGACGATGGCGTTCGGAGCAGGCGAAAGTGCCTCGATCGATCGCGAAGCGCAGACCGCGGCATCGTAAATCAGCGTCGTGATCGAATCGGAGTTGTTGCCGAGGAACGGATCGAAGACCGACACGCTGTCGACCGATGCAGAATTGCCGATGGTCTGAGGCGTGTCCGGCGCCTGAACGGTGATGTCGATCGTGCTGGATCCGCTATCGAGCCGCTCATTTCCGCATGTGATCTTTCCTTTCGAGTCGATGCAATTCCACGGCGGAGCGCCGGCGTGGACGAGACGCACGCCTGCCGGAAGAAGATCGGTGACGGCGTAGGCCGCGCCTGGGAAAAGCGCCGTCAGATCGATCGAGTAGGTGAATTCCACTCCTGTCGCAACCATCGCCGGTCCACGAAGTCTCAGCGCGACATCGATTGGAAGATGGTCCGCCACGGCACTTCCGGCTGCAAACACCAGTAGGAGAAAGGTACGGCGCACGAAGTCAGGTTACTGCACATTGTGACGCCGTTCACTTGCGCTGGATCACGAAATCCGCGATCCTAATGTTTCCCGCAGACTTCAGCAGAGGGAGCTAGCTAATGGCCACATTTCTCGGTTCGATCGGGGCAACGCGCCCCTACCTGAAATACTTTCTCTTCGTAGCCCTCGCCATCAGCGGAAGCGCTCTCTTTGGTTCGTCATATATCGTCCCTCCGGATGACGTGTTGACCGGCAAGGCGGAGGCGATCGTCATCGCGCGCGCGACGGCTACCTGGATTGAAGACACCACCGAGCACGGGATCGAGACGGTCACCGAGTTCACCGTCGAGGACACGCTGAAGGGCATCGCTCCCCAGACGTTCCGAGTCCGCATGCCGGGAGGACATTTCGGAAAGCTCTTCAAGATCGTCCCCGGCACTCCGCATTTCGAGATCGGCGCCGCCGAGCTTCTGTTCGTGAACAGACGGCCCGATGGCGAGGATTACACGACCACAGACTTTGCTCTCGGCCGCTTCCGACTCAAGTACGACGACACCGGCCGGCGGCTGGCGCTGCGCGATGAAGGTGAGATTCATGGCTGGGACCTGAACACCAACGCGGTGCACCGTGAGCGGCGGCGTGTCGCCGAAAAATTCATCGACTACATCCGCGCGATTTCGAGCGGCCGGCCGGCGGAGCCCGACTACTTCATCCCGCCCGATCGTTCGCTGCATCTGCAGCCGAACGCACTTCGTCCAGTCACGCTGGCGTGCTCGTTTCCGGCCTGCACCGGTACGCAATACACGTTGAGTTTCTACCAAATCGGGTCGCCGCCGTGTAATAGCGGCATTCCGGCGACGGACCAGTCGTGCGCCGAAAACGGGCCGGCCGGACGGTGGGCCGTATTTCCGAGTCAGGTCAACTGGAACAAGGGAAACTCGGAAACGGGCGGCGCTCCGAATGGCGGTACCGATGCGATCAACGCCGCGTTTGGCTCGTGGAATGGTGACGCGAACTCGAATATCAATTACGCCCTGGCTTCGACAGCCGCGAACAGCAACGGAATCTTCGAAGCGCCCGACGGAGTCAACAACATCGTTTTTGAGAAGGCCCTCGGAACGCCCTATAGCTGTTCCGGCGGCGGGCTCCTGGGACAGGGTGGAGTTCAGACGGCCGGGCCGACAATGAGCACGGTCAATGGCGAGATGTTCTTCAACAACGTCGAAACCGACGTGAGCATGAACGCGGGCGTGGGCGCGTGCGTCGGAGCGATGCCTGGCATTCCGGTCGGCGATTTCAACAGCGCTGTGACGCACGAATTCGGGCACACGCTCGATTTGCGACATGCCGACAGATCGCGCGCCAATGACGTGGTGTGCACGACTTACTCGACCTACGACTGCTCGTCGTCCGCAATCATGACGGCGTCCGTAACGTTCGGTCTGAACGCGACTCTGCAGACGTGGGAGCAACATGCGGTGCAGACGCTCTATCCACCTGCCGCTCCGCCCGCGGTGACCGGTGTGGAAGCGCATTCCACCTCAGGAACCAGCGTTCTGGTCTCGTGGACTGGCGCGTGCGCAACGACATGCCACATCTATCGCAGTAAATTCAACGACAAGACTACGTTCGACGGTCCCTTTTCGGGAGTGAGTCCGTTTAACGACAGCGGCGGTGCCCTGGCTGCCGGACGAGCGTATTTGTACAAAGTCAGAAACTTCAACGGCACGACTGAGTCGGCGGACAGCAACATCGACATGGCGAATACGGTGGTGTACTCGAACACGATCACCGCCGGCGCCATCGTGCAGGTGGCCGACATCAATCAGACGCGCGACGTTGTCGACGCCGTTCGCACGCTCGATGGGATCGGTCCCGGCTCGTACTCTTTCGGCAGCGGGAGCCCGTCGAGAATCGTCGGATCAGGCACCACGGTGATTCATGCGCTCGACATCAACGAGGCGCGCACGAATCTGAATACCGCGATGAACGGGCTATTCGGAATGTCGCCGGGCTACACCAACACGATCACGGCAAGTTCGTCGGTGATCATGGCGATCGACTTCAACGACTTCCGCAACATCACGAAGTAGTTACGGGATCGCGGCGCGCTCCTGGCGGAGGTACTCGTCGGCAGTCTCTTCTTCACGGACCCGATTGTGGATGAGGCAGACGACGACAACGCCCGGAATCGCCAGCAGGAAAAGCAACACGCCGTAGAGAAACAGACGCTGCACGCTGACGCTGTGCATGGTTCGCGTCGACGCCGGTTCTGTCAGGGTGAAGAGCTGTGTCGAGGGAGTCATGTTCCGCGAGATGATCTGAAAGAGCTCGTTCATCTTGACGATCGCCTGACCGACTTCCGTCCGCGTGTCGTTGACCTGCGCTTGAATCGAGGCCGCGTTCACAGATGATGCGCCAGCAGGCGGCTGTCGCAATTGATCGAGGACTTGCGTGTCGTATGCCACGGCCTGCTGCAATGGAACAGTTTCACCGAGCGTGATTCGGTATTGATCGGCGAGATCCTGACGATACTTTGCATCGCCGCTTCGGCCGGTAAGCGAGACCAGACGATCGAGGAAGCTGTCGCTGAGCTGCGGCATCAGGTTCTCGCCTGGGCCTTTGGCAGACTCAGACTTGGTCGACGGTTGCGTTGCATTCTCCTTTGCCGCCGGCTGCTCATAGAGCAGGATGGACTCGCGGACGGTATCAGCGTTTCGCTGGACGGCGTCGAGCTGCCGTTTGTCATACGCAAGCTGACTCTCGAGAAACCGCGTCGTCGCCGTCCGATCGGCGACAAGGCCAGGGCTGCGCAGGACAACCGCCATCAGTGGCTCGAGCCGGAAGCGAAGGATCTCGTCGAGACGAAATCGCACTTCTTCGAGCGACAAGCGGTCCGAAGTGGTGCGGGCCAGCGTAGCGCCAGGGAGCTTCTCGATTCTCTTGATGTTGTTGATGACACGTGTCGTCTTTGCGCGCAGCACTTCGATTGCAGCGACCGGATCCTTTTGCTCGATGGCGCTGGGAACCAGCGTCTGCGGAGAAAGGACCGACACCTGATACGCGATCACGCGCTGATGATTCACCGCAAAGTCGGCCCAGTCATTCAGAACGTCGAGGAGTACTTTTCGCGCGATCGGTTCCGGCACGGATCGGCCGCGGTGCGGTTGATTGAAGTGCACGCTGTATTCGCTCTTCGCGATGCTTTCCGTCTTGAGCTCGAATTCTTTCTGCAGACGGTCCCTGTCAATCGGGGAAAGCTTTGGATCGGCCAGCTTCGACCGATACTCGGCTTCGAGCAGCTCGAAGTCGCGGTTCGACTCGAGCACGAAAACGGAGCGGCTGAATTCGCCGAAGGGAAGGTACTCGGAAAGATGATTATCCTGCCACACGCGTGTGAGGACCGGTCCGTTGATGATGTCGGCGATATTGAACTTCGACTTGTTCGGGTACTCGCCCCTGCCGGCGTCGAAATCGAGCCGGAACGGCTGCGAGGTCAGGCGTTCCGACGGGCTGAACAAATACATGGCAACTGCCAGGATCAGATATCCGAGCATGATCGATGCGATGGCCAGGACGATTGGCCGCCGGTATCTCTGTATCACGTGCGTGAAATGGCTTACCGAGACTGTAGGTCCGGGTTCCAGGCCCATTTCGCGGTCGAGATGGTGCGGAGAGTGCTCAATATAGTCTGTCTGCATCGAGCGGTAGAATGTCAGCCGCTTCGAGGCGCGTCAAGTTTCGGCTCGGCATCGGCATTCGCTGGAAGTGTGACGCAGGTTACATTTGGGTGTCGCCGGAGGAGCTGAAAAACGGGTACAATCAAAGTTCCCCACAGCAAATTGAGGAGCTTCCAGGCCCAAAGGGTTTCGAAAGGATTGCCAACATGAAGAATCACTATCGTTTCATTTTGATCGCCGTCGTCGTGATGACCGCCACCGCTTCAGCGTTTGCGCAGTGCACGTGGAGTCCCACGAATCCGTCCACGCTCACGAG